>NZ_CALFQK010000216.1:0-14102 GCF_937921195.1 uncultured Salinicola sp. | reverse complement strand
GTTTCTGGCCGCCGGTGCCGACGCCGCCCTCGACGCCATAACGTTTGATGCTCATACGGTTTTCTCCTGGGTTGTCTCAATGATCGGGTGGGTAATGCGAGTGAAAAATCATGATGCGGTGCGGGAAGGCCGGGCCGACAGCCGGACCTGGCGCCGCAGCAGCCGTCCGGCCCGATGTTCGCTGGCCTCGCCCTGGCGGTAGCTGACCACGCCGTTGACGACGACCAGCTCGATGCCGCTCGCCTTGGCGATCGGCGCGGTGTAGGTCGCGGTGTCCTCGAGGGCGTCGAGATCGAACAGCACCAGATCGGCGAAGGCGCCGACGCGGATCTCGCCGCGGTCGGTGAGGCCGAAATTGGCGGCGGAAAGCCCGGTCATCTTGCGCACCGCCTCGGTCAGCGGCAGCAGTTTCAGGTCGCGGCTGTAGTGGGCGAGTACCCGCGGGAAGGCACCCCACAGCCGCGGATGCGGATGCGGATCGTTGGGCAGACCGTCGGAGCCGACCATCGACAACGGATGCGACAGCACCTGACGCATGTCCGCCTCGCTCATGTTGTGATAGACGGCACCGGCCGGCTGCAGGCGCCGGGCGGCGTCCATCAGCGACAGCTCCCACTGCTCGGCGATCGCCTTCAGCGGCTGGCGCGCCATCTCCGGGTGCGGGTCGGACCAGGTGATGAAGATGTCGATCTCGTCGGTGACCTGGCCCAGATCCAGCGTCGAGGAGCCGGCGGTGTAGGGGTAGCAGTCGCAGTGCACGCCGTGGGAGAGCGCGGCGTCGTCGAGCTTGGCCAGCGCCTTGGGCGCGTTACCCCAGTTGCCGGCGCCGGCGCATTTCAGGTGCGAGATCACCAGCGGCGCCTGGCCGTGCCTGGCGGTGGCGAAGGCCTCGTCCATCGCCTCGGGGAGCCCGGCGAACTCGTCGCGCAGATGGGTGGTATAGACGCCGCCGGCGCGGCCGACCGTCTCGACCAGCTTGTTCATCTCGGCGGTGGGGGCGTGATAGGCGTTGCGGTAGGCGAGCCCGGAGCTCATGCCCACGGCGCCCTCGGCCAGCGCGATTTCCAGCTGCTCGCGCATGGCGGCGATCTCGTCGTCGCTGGCGGCCCGGTCGAAGCGGTCCATGACCTGGCTGCGCAGGCTGGTATGGCCGATAAGCGCCGCCACGTTGACGCTGGGTTGCGCCTGCTCGATCGCCTCGGCGTAGGCGGCGAAGGTGGGGTAGCGGAAATCCTCCGCTCGGCCGAGCAGGTTCATCGGGTCCGGCACTTCGCCGGAAAGTCGCACCGGGCTCGCGCTGATACCGCAATTGCCGACCACCACCGTGGTCACGCCCTGGGAGAGCTTGGGCAGCATCTGGGGAGTGCGGATGACATTGGTGTCATCGTGGGTATGCACGTCGATGAACCCCGGCGTCAGCACCAGTCCTTGCGCCTCGACCGTCTCGCGGGCGTCGAGGTGACCCAGATCGCCGATGGCGACGATCCGGTCACCGTCGATCGCCAGGTCGGCGAGGAAGGGCTCGCGTCCGCTGCCATCGATGAGACTGGCACGGCGAATCAGCAAATCGTGAGACATGGGAGCTCCCGGATTCTCAATCCCCCAGCGGCTGGCGGTTGTCGCCGCCGCGATGGGCATCGAGGGTGATCTTGAGTCGTCGCAGCTTGTCGCGGGTGCGCGAGCGGTGACGCAGGGCCAGGCCGAGGGCCAACATGTCGATGGCGGCCATCATGGCGTAGCGCGACGACGACGGAAAATAGATGTAGTCGGTCTCGCGGGCTGCCAGCGGCAGCGTGATATCGGCGACCTTGGCCAACGGCGAGCCGGTAGCGGTAATCGCCAGGACCCGCGCGCCGTATTCACGCGCCAGCTCCGCGGCCTCATTGATTTCCGGCGTGTAGCCGGTGACCGAAAGCGCCACCACGACGTCATCGGGTTCCAGCGTCGAGGCGACCATGCGCGGCAAGAGCGCTTGCGGATAGGCGCTGATTGCATAGCCGAGCCGGACCAGCCGGAACTGCATCTCCTGCGCCATCACCGTCGAACCGCCGCCGGCGCCGAACACCAGAATCTGGCGGGCGTCGTCGAGCATCGCCACCGCGCCCTCGATATCCGCCTGCTCCATCAGCGTGCGGTTGAGCGCCAGGGTCTGGGCGGCGGTGTCGTAGATCACCCCCAGGCCATCGTCCTCGCTGGCTTCCTGGATGAAACGGCGGCCTGCCGCCAGCGCCCGGGTCAGGCGGGTCTTGAGATCGCGCACGTTGCGGCAGTCCACCGCACGGGCGAAGCGCGTCACCGTGGCATCGCTCACCGCGGCGCGCCTGGCGATCTCGCCGATGCTCGCCTCGGCGACGAAGTCGATATCGTCGAAGATCAGATTGGCGACCTTCTTCTCCGCCTCGCGCAGGCTCGGCAGACAGGCGGTGATATGCGACAGGATGTCGATCTGCTGGCTCACGTGGCTTTCCTTCGGCGTCACTTCGGGGATGCTCTTCCTGGCCTGATACTTTCTAACTCAAAAATATTTGAGTTGAAAGTTATTACCTTTCAGTGGCGCAAAATCCCGCCCAAAGTCTTAGGCTCTGTACGAAAACTGTCTGCGCTCGGCAATACTGCGTTAAAAATCGGCTCAAGATGCTCATTTACACCCCGTAAACTCCGCTATTTCGCCGATTTTTGCCTCGTCTTGCCTTCGCTCGTCGACTTTTCGTACAAACCCTGGGCAATACCACTGCCGAGCGGCCCGTCCGGGAGGCTCGAACGGACCGGCAGTCAGAAGCGCTAGAACGACGAGGTCTTGAGAAACGCCTGCAGCCGCGGCGACTCGGGATTCAGGAACAGCCGCTGGGGCGGGCCCTGTTCGGCGATTCGGCCATCCTCCATGAACACGACCTTGTCGGAAACGTCCCGCGCGAAGCGCATTTCATGCGTGACCAGCACCATGGTCATGCCCTCCTGGGCGAGGGATCGAATCGTCTCCAGCACCTCGCCGACGCGCTCCGGGTCGAGTGCGGACGTGGCTTCGTCGAACAGCATCACCTTGGGACTCATGGCGATGGCCCTGGCGATGGCCACGCGCTGCTGCTGACCGCCGGAGAGCTGGGAAGGGCGATGATCCCGCCGCTCGAGCATGCCCACCCGGTCGAGCCAGTGATCCGCCAGTTCGATCGCCTGGGGCCTCGGCATGCCACGGACCTTGGTCAGGCCGAGCGTGACGTTGTCCAGCGCGCTCATGTGCGGAAACAGGTTGAAGGCCTGGAACACCATGCCGGTCATCGCTCGCTGACGTGCGACTTCCCGTTCGCCGATGCGGACCCGCTGGCCACGCCGGAGGTGGTAGCCAATCGCCTCGCCGCCGATCAGCACGTCGCCCCGATGAAACTCCTCGAGCAGGTTGAGGCAGCGCAGCAGGGTGGTCTTGCCGGAACCGCTGGCACCGATGATCGAGACGACCTCGCCCTCGGCGACCGTGAAATCGATGCCCTTCAGTACCTCGAGTTCGCCGAAACGCTTGTGTAGATCGCGCACTTCCACGATAGGGGTCATACCGCTCTCCTCGTCGGTTGGTCGAGACGCCGACCGATGAAACGCCCGACCTGCTCGATGGCGAAGTCGATCAGGAAATAGATCACCCCGGCCAGCAGGTAGAACTGCATGTTGAGAAAGTTGTTGCTGATGATCTGCTGGGTGGTGAGCAGAAGCTCGGCGACGCCGATCACCGACAGCAGCGTCGAGGCCTTGACCATCTCCACCGCGGCGGTGATCCAGGTCGGCAGGGCGTAGCGCAACGCCTGGGGGAACAGGATGTAGCGAAAGATGCCACCAAAGGTGAGGCCGATGGCGCGGCCGGCCTCGATCTGGCCGCGCGACAACGACTGCAGGGCGCCACGCAGTATCTCGCCGACATGGGAGGCGCAGAACAGCGTGAGCGCCAGCGCGCCGGCCTGGAAGGCGGTGAGGTTGAAGCCCACGGCGGAGGAGACGTAGAACGTCGCCAGCACCAGAACCAGCACCGGCGTACCGCGGATGATGTCGATGTAGAGCCGGGCCGGCCACCGCAACGGCTTGTTGCCGTAGGTGACGGCAATGCCGATCACGATCCCGAGAACGGTGCCGGCCAGAATGGCGATCAGCGATACCGCGAAGGTGATCGCCGTACCGTGCAGCAGCGCATCACGGTTGTTCACGACCTCGTTGAAGAAGTAGGTCCAGTCCATATCAGGCTTTCTCCAGCACGAGCCGTTTTTCCATCGCTCTCAGCACTAGCGTGATGGCGTAGCAGCAGACGATGTAGAGCAGCGACGCCACGAGCCAGACTTCGATGACCCGGAAGGTCTCGGAGTTGATCTTGCGGGCATAGAACGTCAGCTCGGGGACCGCGATGGTGGCCGCCAGCGAAGTGTCCTTGAACAGCGAGATGAAGTTGTTGCCGAACGCCGGCAGCGCGTTGCGGAACATGATCGGCAGCACGATGTAGCGCTTGATCCGCAGCGAAGTCAGGCCGATCGCCTGGCCTGCCTCGACCAGGCCCTGGGGAACGCTCAACAGGCCGCCGCGGAAGACCTCCGCCATGTAGGCACTGGCGTAGAGCGACAGGGCCACGACGAAGCTGGTGATCTTGTCCAGCGACAGACCGAGTTGCGGCATGCCGAAGAAGAGAAACAGCACGATCACCAGGATCGGCAGGTTTCGGAGGATCGAGATCCAGGTAAAGGCCAGGCTGCGTAGCCAGGGGCTGGGAGCGCGACTGGCGAAGGCCACGACCAACCCCAGTACGGAGCCGATGGCGATCGATACCAGCGCCAGCAGCAGGCCGAGACCGATGCCGCTCAGCAGCAACGGCCACTGCTCCAGGATGGGGGCGAAGTTGAAGTGATAGTTCATGTCAGTCCATCCGCTCGGGGAAGCGGTTCGGGAGAGCGTTGCCGGGCACGAGGTTGCCCGGCAACGTCGGCGGGGTCAGGGGGTTAGCGCATTTCGGCGGGGAAGCCGGTCTGTGGTGCGGGAGGACGCTCGCCGAACCACTGTTCGAACGCATCGGCATAGCGCTGGAACTCGACCCCGTACATGGCTTCCTCGAGGGTGGTGTTGACGAAGTTCAACCAGCGCTGGTCATCCGGCGAGACGGCGCAGGCGTAGGACTGCGGATTCCAGCTGTAGCCGGCATCGATGTAGCGCCCGGCGTTGTTCTTCATGTACCACTTCAGGGTCGACAGATCGGTGGCCACGGCGTTGGCGCGACGTGAGTTGAGCGCCTGATAGATCAGATTCTGGCTCTCGTACTGGTCGACCTCGGCTTCCGGCAGGGCCTGATGGACCATCTCCTCGGCATAGACGTTCTGAAGCACGGCAATCGTGATGTCGCTGCCGGCAGCCTTGAGCGCATCATAGTCGGCGTAGTCGCTGCCCTTGAGCATCAGCAGGCCGACGCCTTCCCGATAGTAGGGCACGGTGAAGGCGACCTGTTGGGCGCGGGCCGCCGTGACCGTCATCCCCTGGCAGGAGATATCGACCTTGTTGGTCAGCAGGTTGGGGATGCGGGCATCCGAGGACTGATTGACGAAACGGACCTTGCTCGGATCGTTGAACAGGCCCTGGGCCAGGATGTGGCCGATATCGGCATCGAAACCGACGGTCTGGCCATTGTCGGTGAAGTGCCAGGGCGGATTCGAGCTGCCGGTGCCGACGATCAGTTCGCCGCGATCGAGAACCGTCTGCAGGGTATCGGCCTGGGCAGTCGTGGCGGCAACAGAGGGGATGAGGGCGACCGCCGCAACGGCGCTCAGCGCTTTGAGGATCGTTTTCATGGAGTGGGCTCGTCTTGTTGCTGTTGTTTGTCCGATATATCGGATCGTTGTCCGATTTACCGGATGAATTTATACTGCACCCATCCATCGCCCCTGCGCAAGTGGGTCGTCCAGCTGCCGGCAAGGCCGTTGGACTTGAGTCCAGAGACACGTCAACGAGGTGATATGAGCCGTTCAAGTACCACATCGACTCCCCGAGCCCGGGGCATCGATCGCGTCATCTCCCTGTGCGAACAGCTTCATCTGCATCGTCAACCGATGACGCCGAAGGAGTTGATGGCGGCCACCGGCGCGCCGCGGTCGAGCGTCTACGAGCTGGTCAATCTGCTCAGTGAAGCGGGCTGGCTGGAGACGGAGAGCGACGGCCGGATTTTCTTCGGCCGGGCGATGCACTACTTCGGTCTCGACTATGCCGACCACAATGACCTGCTGCGCCGGGCCCGACCCGTGATGCGCCAGTTGTCGGCACGTTTCGACGAGACCACTCAGCTGTGCATGCTGGATGGTGACAAGTACACCGTGATGCTCAACGAGAATGGCGCCCGGCCTTTTCGTATCAGCTCCGAAGTCGGGGTAAAGGTGCCGATCCCCTGGACCGCATCCGGTCGGGTGCTGCTGGGTGGCATGAGTCGGGAAGCGATGCTGGGACTGATACCGGAGGAAGATTTCGTGCTGCCCAGCGGCGAGCGTATCGATATCGATGGCTTCATCGCCGAGATCGAGTCGACGCGTCGTCGGGGCTACGCCCTGACCGAGGGGCTGGTCGACAGCTTTGCCTGCTGCATGGCCGCGCCCATCCACGAGGGCGCCGGCCCGGCCCAGGCGACGCTCTGTTTCACCATTGGCCGCGACGCCGACGAGGCGCGCCGTAACACCCTGCTCACGGCATTGCGCGAGGCGTCCCGCTCGCTCTCCCGCGAGACCGATACCCGCTGACACCCCCATCCGGAGAACAGATCATGAACAAGACGACTCCCCCTGCGACGCCACAGAAAGGGACCCCACGGTCGACGCCTGCCCAGCTGCTGGCGGACGTGCCGCTGCCGGCGGCGGCGATACTCGAGACGCCGCTGGCCCACAACCTGGCGTGGATGCAGCGCTTCGCCGATGCCCATGGCGCCAAGCTCGCCCCTCACGGCAAGACCACCATGGCACCCAAGCTGTTCCAGCGTCAGATCGAGGCGGGTGCCTGGGGCATCACCCTGGCCACGGCGGTGCAGACGGCAGCGGCGCACGCCCATGGCATAGCGCGGGTACTGATGGTCAATCAGCTGGTCGGTCGGCCCAACATGGCGCTGGTGGCGGATGCCATCGAGGCGGGGCTGGAGTACTACTGCGTGGTGGACGGTGCCGACAACGTCCGTGACCTGGGGACGTTCTTCGCCGACAGGAACCTGACACTGAACGTGCTGATCGAGCTGGGTATCGACGGTGGCCGCTGTGGCTGCCGTACTGCCTCGCAGGTCGACGCGCTGGTGGCGGCGATCGCGGCCGAGCCGGCGCTGGCGCTGGTGGGCATCGAGGGTTACGAGGGCATGATCGGTGGCGACGACGAGATCGCCGCGGTGCGCGCCTATGGCGAGCGACTGGTGGATACCGTCAAGACGCTCCGCGCCAGCGGCGCACTCCAGCGCGAGGCGCCGATCGTCACCGCCTCCGGCTCCAAGTGGTTCGATCTGATCGCCGAGGCGTTCGACTTAGCGGAGCTGCGCGAGCACTACACGCCGGTACTGCGACCGGGCTGTTACGTGGTCCACGATCACAAGCTCTATGCCGGTGCGATGGATGCGATCAAGGCCCGGGATCCGGAGCTCGAGGGTGAACTGAAGCCGGCGCTGGAAGTTTTTGCCCACGTGCAGTCGTTACCCGAGCCGGGCCTGGCGATCATCGCCCTGGGCAAGCGCGATATCGGCCACGAGCCGGACCTGCCGTTGCCGCTCCGTCTCTATCCCCGGCTCGACGCTGGCGCCCCGGCGCCCATCGACATCCGCTCCTGGCGAACGACGAAGATCATGGATCAGCACGTCTTTCTCGAGATTCCCGACGAAGCCGGGATCGCGGTCGGCGATGTCATCGCCTTCGGCACTTCGCATCCCTGCCTGACCTTCGACAAGTGGCGACAGCTGCTGCTGGTCGACGACCGGTTGGCGGTGAAGGAGGTGATCGAGACCTGCTTCTGATGCCGGTGTCGCATTCGCCATTAAAAAGTGGAAATGGTTTCCATAAATATTGACGCCCGGTCGTCGCTCGCTTAACTTGGCATCCATGAGCGGCGACGACGGGTGGGTCTCGTTGTCGGCGGCAACTCCCTGACAGGGTGAAACGCGCGCCGTGCCGATGCGTCGGTTCGGTACTCTCGCGGTTCATCTCCCGAGCGCTCTTCCGTCGGGATGAGACCTAACGAATCATTGACGGAAGTTTGTGGCGAGCCAATGGCTCGCCTTTTTTATATCCCGCCCATCGATGTCCTGCTCGCGCCGAGGCGGGCGCCATGAATTCGCAGGGAAGCATGAATTCACAGGGAAATAAGGAGTAAAACACCGTTCGGTTGTTTCCTCGTCGTGGGTTAAGTCTAATGAAAAGCGCTGACGTCAATTCGACGTATGGCGCGTTTCGACTGCCACAAGAGGCCGACAGTGTGAATCATCAAGGACGAAAGCCCGCTCAGGGACATTCGCGGCACCTGAGAGTGCTCATGGCAGCCAGCCTGGGTGTCGCGGGCCTGACCTGCGCCGGCATGGCGCAGGCCCAACTCGAGGATTTCGAGGTCATGGACAACCCGGCGCAGGCGGAGAAGCCCTTCGAGGGAACCGCCGAGCTGGGCTACAACAAGATCAGCGGCAACAGCAACAGCGAGAGCCTGCGTGCCGGTGTCGACATGACCTGGTTCCGGCAGGCGTGGTCCTACAGCTTCAAGGCGGCTACCAAGAGCGCCAGCGACAACGACGAGACCTCGGCAGAGGAGTATCTGGTCGCCGGGCGGACGCGCTACAACCTCTCTACCTACAACTACCTGTTCGGTCTGGCCCGCTGGGACAAGGATCGCTTCTCCGGCTACGACTCCCAGTCGACCCTGGCCGGCGGTTACGGGCGCCAGTTGCTGATCGGTCCGCCGCAGTCGCTGGCCGTGGAGATCGGCCCGGGGGTGCGTCACGACGAGTACGAAGATGGCGGCCACGACGATGTCGGCCTGCTCTATGCGGGGCTCGACTACGACTGGCAGTTCTCGGAGACCTCGAAGTTTTCGCAATCGCTGGCGGCCGAGGCCTCCGACGAGAACATCATCGGGCGCTCGGAAACCGCCTTGACGGTGGCGATGAACGACGCGCTGGCGCTCAAGGTCTCCTACGAGGTCGAGTTCAACGACAGCCCGCCGCCGGGAGCGTCCAGCCAGACCGATACCGCCACGGGGGTGTCGCTGGTCTACAACATGTGATCCGTCGGGCGAGAGACGCAGAACCAGAACGGGGCTTCGGCCCCGTTCTTCATGCCAGTGGGTGGGAGGGGCGCGATTCGCCTCAACTCTGGACCGAGATGACCGAGCCGCCGTCCACCCTCACGTTGCTGCCGTTGACGAACGAGGCGTGCTGCGACGCCAGCATGGCGATGACGAAGGCCACTTCGTCGGCTTCGCCCCGGCGTTTGGCGACGATTCCGGGGCGCTCCTCCTCCAGAAAGCTCTCGATCGCTTCCTCGAAGGTGCAGCCGAGCTGTTCGGCGCGCTGCTTCATCATGCCGTCGGTCATCGGCGAGGCGACGAAAGCCGGCGCAACCGTGTTGCACAGCACCCCTGAGGCGGCTTCCTTGTAGGAGAGATTCTTGACGAAGGTGCCTAGCGCTGCCTTGGCGGTGTTGTAGACGGCCTCTTCCCAGTAGGGCTGAACGGTGTTTTCCGACGTCAGGCAGATGAAGCGCCCCCAGCCGCGGTCACGCATCGCCGGAATGGTCGCCCGCGCCACACGCACCGCCGAGAAGAAGTCGATCTGCCAGGCGTGTTCGTAATCGTCGTCGCTGAGTTCCAGCGGGTCGCCCTTGGCACCGGTGACGCCTGCGGCGTGGACGACGATATCGATCGCGCCGAAGCGTTCGACGCCCTGACGAACCAGCGCGTCGACCTCGGCCTGGTCGGTGACGTCGGCGGCGACGCAGAGCGGGTCGCCGTCGATCTCGTCGGCGGCGCGGAACAGTGCGTCGGCGTCGAGATCGCTGAGCACCAGACTGACGCCCTCGGCGGCGAGACATTTGGCCGTGGCCAGGCCGATGCCGCCCTGAGCGCCCGTGATCAGCGCCGTTTTACCGCGAATCGCCAGATCCATGATCAAGCCTCCTTGCTTAATGCGGAATGGATGCGAAGGGTTACCGGGTTCGCGCCTCCAGCATGGTCGAGGTCACGGGTTCTCGCCAATCCGGCCCAGGGTGGTGCCGCCTTGCGGGGGTGGGCTCGAGGCGCAAGAATGGTGCCTCTGACGCCACATCTCGATTCCAAGCCGCGGGAAAAGCGGTGACATTCTGATTGCAGGGAACGCCATGAACTTCCGTTATCTCTCGACGGCGCTGTACCTCGGCGCCGCCATACCCGGCGTCGTGCTGGCGCAGCCCACGTCGGCACCGTCTTCGCCCCGCGCGCAGGCACAGGCGCAGCCGGTGATCGAGGTCACCGCGCCGCGACTCTCCCGTGAGCTATACGCCACGCCGGCCGCCGTTTCGGTGGTCGAACGCGACGAGATCCAGCAGGGCCAGCAGCGGGTTCGCCTGGACGAGTCGCTGGTCACGGTGCCCGGCGTGTTCCTGCAGAACCGCGACAACTTCGCCCAGGGGCAGCGGGTCTCCATCCGTGGCTTCGGCGCGCGGGCGCCTTTCGGTGTGCGCGGGATCATCGTCGTAGTCGACGGCATTCCCTACACCCTGCCCGATGGTCAGGCCCAGCTCGACGCCATCGATCTCGACAGCGCCGAGCGTATCGAGGTGATCCGCGGTCCGGCCGCCGTCCAGTACGGTAACGCCGCCGGCGGTGTGATCAGCGTCACCACCGCCGATGGCAGCGATGACCCCGGTAGCCATGTCCGCATGGAGGGCGGCAGCGACGGTTATCGCAAAGCCTCGGTCAGCAACGGCGGTGTCAACGGCCCGTGGTCGCACCATATCAGCGTGTCGGCGCTCAACGTCGATGGCTATCGCGACCACAGTTCGACCGAGAAGTACCTGCTCAACGCCAAGCTGCGCCGCGAGCTGGGTAGCGATCGCGCGCTGACGGCCATCGTCAACCTGCTCGACAACCCGCGCTCGGAAGATCCGGGGGGCTTGACCCGCGAGCAGGTGCATGAGGATCGCGATCGGGCAGGGGCGTTCACCGAGGAGTACGACACCGGCCAGTCGGTCGATCAGCAGGTGCTGGGGTTGCAGTACCAGGATCTATCGGCAGGGCCGGGCGAGTTCTACCTCAAGGGGTTCTACCTCCAGCGCGATTTCGAACAGCAGTTGCCTTATCCCGGCGATAGCCTGATCGACTATAACCGCGATTATTATGGCGCCAGCGCCGAGTATCACCAGACGTCGAGCGTGGGCGACATGCCGCTGCGCTATGTGGCGGGACTCGACCTGGCGCGTCAGGAAGACGATCGCGGACGCAAGAACGTCGCTTTCAATGGCGACGTGACCGGCAAGGTCGCCGACGAGACCCAGACGGCCACCTCGGTCGGCACCTTCCTGCAGGGCGATCTCGATCTTACCGAGCGCTGGACGCTGTCGCTGGGCGGCCGTTACGACCGGGTCGATCTCGATATCGACGACGATTATCTCAGTGACGGCGACAACAGCGGCGACCGCACTTTCCATCAATGGAGCGGATCGGCCGGGCTGAGCTACCGCTACCGTCGCCACCATCAGGTCTACGTCAATACCGGTACCGCCTACGAGACGCCGACCTTCTCCGAGTTCGCCAATCCCGCCGGCATCGGTGGTTTCAATCCGGATATCGAGCCGCAGAAGTCCTGGAATCGCGAGATCGGCCTGCGCGGCAACTTCGACAACGGTCTCGACTACGACGTGGCGATGTTCTCGGTGCGCGTGCGCGACGAACTGGTGCCCTACGAGGGCGATGATGGACGCACCTTCTACGAGAACGCCGGCGACAGCGATCGTGACGGCATCGAACTCGCCCTGGGCTGGCAGTTCGATCCGAGCTGGCGAATCGACAGCGCGCTGACGCTGGCCAGCTACGAGTTCGATAGTTACGAAGACCAGACTGGGGATGATTTCGGTGGCAATCGCATACCTGGACTGCCGGAGCAGACTTGGGTCAATCGGCTGACCTGGCAGGGGTTGGATCGGCGCTTCGCGGCGCTCGAGACGCAGTACGTCGGCGATATGGTGGCCGATAACGCCGGCGACGTTCACGTCGGCGACTACTGGCTGGTCAACCTGCGCGGGGGCGATGGCTGGCGTCTCGGCGGCGATACCGTGCTCAAGCTCTACGGTGGCGTTCGCAATCTGTTCGATGTCGAGCATTACGCCAACGTGCGTATCAATGCCAGTAACGACCGCTATTTCGAGCCAGCGCCGGGGCGAACGGTCTATGCTGGTATCGGAATCGACTTCTGACGCATCGCAGCCCGATGCCTCGAGGTGGAAAACACCAGAGCGGCGACGGCGTATCGCCGCCATCATCGATGATTCAAGGAACCGTTATGCGTACTTTCATCCCGTTTGTCGGAGCCCTGGTCTTGCTCTCCCTCGTCAGCGGCTGCACGTTCAACCGCTACAACGATGGCCAGCGCGAGGTGAAGCCCGGGGTGCCTCAGGAGGGGCCGACCAGCAATCCGGCGGACGCTTCCCGCGGTCAGAATGGCACTGGCGAACTGCCGTAGGCGGCGGTTTTTTTCGAGTCCTGACGCAACAAGCCGCCCGCGGGCGGCTTGTCGGTCGACGGTACATCGGGGCGGCTATCAGGCCTGATAGTCGCTCTCGGAGTAGAGCACGCGCAGGCGCAGGGTGTGGTCGACCTGCTTGAGCGCCTCCAGCGCCTGCTTGCCGTAGGCCTTGTCGACGTCGATGACGACGTAGCCGACCTTGTCGTTGGTCTGCAGGAACTGACCGGCGATGTTGATGCCGTTCTCGGAGAGTACGCGGTTGATCTCGGAGAGCACGCCGGGCACGTTCTCGTGGATGTGCAGCAGGCGGTGCTTGTCCGGATGCGACGGCAGCGCCACTTCCGGGAAGTTGACCGAGGTGATGGTGGTGCCGTTGTCGGAGTAGGTCACCAGTTTCTCGGCGACCTCGATGCCGATGTTCTGCTGCGCCTCCAGGGTCGAACCGCCGACATGCGGGGTCAGGATCACGTTCTCGAGACCGCGCAGCGGCGAGGTGAACTCCTCGTCGGCACCCTTGGGCTCGACCGGGAAGACGTCGATCGCCGCGCCCAGCAGCTTGCCGCTCCTGAGCGCTTCCGCCAGCGCATCGATGTCCACCACCGAGCCGCGGGAGGCGTTGATCAGGATGCCGCCCTGCTTCATCAGCGCGATCTGCTCGGTGCCGATCATCCAGCGCGTGGAGGGCAGGTCCGGCACATGGAGAGTGATCACGTCGGCGCGGGCGAGCAGCTCTTCAAGGCTCCCCACCTGGCGTGCGTTGCCCATGGCCAGCTTGGTCACCACGTCGTAGTAGAGCACGTCGAAGCCGAGCCCTTCGGCGAGCACGGAGAGCTGAGCCCCGATGCTGCCGTAGCCGATGATCCCCAGCGTCTTGCCGCGCGCCTCGTGGGAGTTCTTGGCCGACTTGAGCCAGCCGCCCTGGTGGGCGCGGGCGTTCTTCTCGGGAATGCCGCGCAGCAGCATGATCGTCTCGGCCAGGACCAGCTCCGCCACCGAGCGGGTGTTGGAGTAGGGCGCATTGAACACCGGGATGGCGCGCCTGAGCGCCGCATCGAGATCGACCTGGTTGGTGCCGATGCAGAAACAGCCGACGGCGGTCAGCTTTTCCGCCGCGGCGAAGACCCGCTCGGTGAGCTGCGTCCGGGAGCGAATGCCGATGAAGTGCACGTCGCGGATCTTGTCGATCAGATCCTCTTCGGTCAGCGACGTGGAGAGCGTCTCGATACTGGTGTAACCCGCGTTCAGCAGCGTGTCCACGGCGGACTGATGAATGCCCTCGAGCAGGAGGATCTTGATCTTGCTCTTGTCCAGAGACGTCTTGGCCATTGGTGGATCAACCCTTCTTCATCGGCTTGTGGCGACGGTGGCATGACGAGCGGCGTCGCGTTCATGGGGAAGATCTGGCGAACCGGGGCGGGGAGCCCCC
>NZ_CALFQK010000215.1:0-32165 GCF_937921195.1 uncultured Salinicola sp. | reverse complement strand
AGCGAGTCGCAGAGTGAATCCTGCAGCGTGAGCAGATAGTCCTTGACGCTTTCGAGATGGGGATGTGCCACGGTCATCGTTCCTTCGGGTCCGGAGAATATGAGTTCAGGGCGGGCATCGGCACTGCGGCTGCGCACGGCCCGGCACCTTCAGGCGCGCAGCAGCCGGCCGGTCATCAGGTCGCGGATGGTGCTTGGCCGGTCGCGTCCACCGAGCGGCCCATCGACGATCGCACCCAGCGCACCGCCGAATGTCCGGCGCACTTCGTCGGCGCTCATCGCCGGCGCTTCGCCCGCACGATTGGCCGAGGTCGACACCACGGGTCCCCCCCAGGCGGCGCACAACCGCTGCACCAGCGGATGGTCGCTGACACGAACCGCCAGCGTGGGATGACGTCCTCTCAGCAGCGGCCTGGCCCGGCCATTGTCGGGTATCAGCCAGGTGTGAGGTCCCGGCCAGGTCTCAAGGAGGCGTTGCCGGGCGCCTTCGTCGATGCCCTCGAGCCAGTCCGAGAGCTGCCGGATGTCGCCGGCGATCAGGATCAGGCCCTTTTCGCTGGCGCGCCCCTTGAGCGCGATCAGCGACGCCAACGCCCGTTCATCGTCCGGATCGCAGCCGAGCCCCCATACCCCTTCGGTCGGATAGGCGATGATCCCTCCCTGCCGCAGGGAGGAGACCGCCGCCGAGAAATCTTGATGCATCTGGGTCTCTCTATCTGGGAAAGCCTGGATCTCTCTTCTAGGAAAACCTGGGTCTCTCTTCTGGGACAACCTGGGTCTCTCTTCCACCGGCATCCGGGCCTTGCTTCCGCCACAGTCCGGCTGCCATTTCCACGACAGTCGAGCTGCTGCCCATGGGCCGAATTCTAACACGCCGGCAAGCGGCCGGGCCGTGCTCCAACGTCGCACCCCAGACCCGCTCGAGGTGGCGAAGGCGCCTGGCGGCGGCCATATTGAGGGAGCGGATGTTCATCGACCGAACAGGACAATCAAGGAACCGCCAATGCCCCGCTCATCGCTGCCCCCGATACTCCTCTCGCTGGCGCTGACCGGCGGTCTCGCCGCCTGCGCCCAGCAGCCGGCGCAACCGCCCGCCCCGCGAGTCTCCCTCGCCGACGAACTGGTGATGGCAACGGTCTGGATGCAGTCCTCCGGCGAGTACGCCGCGCTCAGCCACCAAGCCTTCAACCTGGCCCGCATGAACCTGGACCGCGCGCTCGCCGCGCCTGGCAGTCAGACCCAGCGCCCGCCGGCGATCATCGTCGATGTCGACGAGACGGTACTCGACAACAGCCCCTACGAGGCGTGGCTGATCGCCAACGACGAGAACTACGCCAGCGACAGCTGGCACCAGTGGGTGGAGAAGGCCAGCGCGGTACCGATGCCGGGGGCGAAGTCCTTTCTCGACTACGCCGCATCGCGGGGCGTGGAGATCTTCTACGTCACCAACCGCCGCGACAATGAAACGGAGGCGACGCTGCGCAACCTGCGCCAGGTCGGCTTCCCCGATGCCGACGGCGAGCACTTCCTGCCGCGTACCGACTCGAGCGACAAGACGGCCAGGCGCCTGCGCGTCGCGCAGTCGCATTGGGTCGTGCTGCTGATGGGCGACAATCTGGGGGATTTCTCCCAGGGATTCGACCGCGAGAGCGCCGCGGCGCGACGCGCCGCCGTCAATGCCCAGGCTGACGCTTTCGGCAGCCGCTACATCGTGCTGCCCAATCCCGCCTACGGCGCGTGGGAGGAAGCGATCTACGGCGGGGACTGGAGCCTGAGCGACGAGCAGAAGTCACGTGCTCGCCGCAATCACCTCGAGGTATGGGGCGGGCCGACACCCTGAAACCTGGCCCGGGGCGAGCAGGGAGGGCGTCAACGCCCTCTCCTGACCCAGCCGCCCGTGGTCTGGACGACCCAGCCATCGAGCTCGAGTTCGAGCAGGCCCAACTGGATGTCGGCGACGGACAGCCCGGTCAGCTCGACCAGCAGATCCACCGGCGTCGGTGCGTCGCTGAGGGCCGCCAGTAGCGGCGACGCCGGTCTCTCGATCGCCGCCGCCTCGGTCGACGGCGCCGGGCTGGCGACCTCGTCTCCCATCGGCCCGGGCGCAGCCGACCGTCGGCGCGGCGGCCGGCCCGGCGGGTCGGATGGAGGCGTGATGGCGGACTCGGGGGTGGATATCGGCACCTGCCAGGGCGAGAGATCGCCCACGATGTCCTCCACATGACGCACCAGCGCGGCCTCGCCCTGCCGGATCAGGCGCAGGCAACCCTCGGACTGGGGATTGTGAATCGACCCCGGTATCGCGAACACCTCCCGGTTCTGCTCCAGCGCCAGGCGCGCGCTCACCAGCGAGCCGCTCTTCTCCGCGGCCTCCACCACCAGTACACCCTGGGAGAGCCCCGTGATCAGCCGGTTGCGTCGGGGAAAGAAGCGCGGATGGGCCCGCGTCTCCGGCGGATGTTCGGAGATCAGCAGCCCGGCCCCTTCCAACAGCTCCCGGAAGAGCGGGGCATGACGCGGCGGATAGATCACGTCCACCCCGCAACCCAGCACGCCGATGGTCGCGCCGCCGGCCTGCAGCGCCGCCCGCTGTGCGGCGCCGTCGATACCCAGCGCCATGCCACTGGCGATGCAGAATCCCTTGCCGACGAGATCCCTGGCGAAACGCACGGCGTTGTCCTGCCCTTCCCGCGTGGGTCGCCGGGTGCCGACCATCGCCATGGCGGGCTGCGAGAGTACCGAGAGCTCTCCCTTGGCCCACAGCACCGTCGGCGGGTCCGGCAGTTGGGTCAGCAGCTCGGGCCAGACCGGATGACCGGGATGGAGCAGATGACGCCGCGGGTCGGCACGCTCCCACTCGATCGCCGCGTCGACTGCCGGCGTGATCGGGCTACGCGAGGGGTGTTCCAGCCACAGCCGCAGCGGCTGGGCCAGGCTGGCGGGTAGCGCCGCCAGCCAGCCCTGCGGCCATGCCAGGTCGCCCCCCTCGCGCCATCGCCGCATCAGCGGCGCCAGCCGGACCGGGCCCAGGCCGGGGAGCGCGTTCAGTGCCAGCCAGTCGCGCAGCGTCGGGCTCACCGCGAGCACTCGCCGGCCTGGCGGCGAGCCGCCGTCGTCGATGCCGCGCTCAAGGCGCCCCTCCCATGGCCACCGCCTCGCGAAGATCGCGCGGCACGACGAGGCGATCTCCCACCGCCAGCGGCTGGGACGCCCGCATGACCAGGGCGTAGCTCAGGTGTTCGAAGACGCGGAAGACCATCACGGCCCCTGCCTCGCTATCCGGCAGCGTCACCCAGGCATCGCGACTGTCGTCATGCACGCGTTCGCCCTGACGCATCGCCTGCAGCACGTGCCCGGTCTCGAGTCCGTCGGCGCGACCGCGGTCGATCGCCACCACATCGTAGCGACCGATGAAACGCACCCCGGCCGGGACGGAAAG
The DNA here is from genome assembly GCF_937921195.1 of uncultured Salinicola sp. NCBI lineage: Bacteria > Pseudomonadati > Pseudomonadota > Gammaproteobacteria > Oceanospirillales > Halomonadaceae > Salinicola > uncultured Salinicola sp. The sequence continues at coordinate 28,727 of NZ_CALFQK010000215.1, read as the reverse complement.
AATCGTCGCGACCACCGGTGTCTCGGGCGCCCGCGGCTGGAACCGAGTCGCGATGCCGCCTTCGGTCAGCGCCAGCAGATAGTCGCCGCTGCGGATCTCCTGGACCGCGTCCTGTACTTCCAGTTCGCCGACTTCGTTCACGCTTCGAACCACCTTGGCGTGTCCGAGCCGCCGCAGCTCCAGCCCTCGCAGCGTCCGGCCGAGCGCCTCCTGACCGGGCGTCGTCCCGGCCTCCGGCTGTTGCGCCGCCTGACGGGGGGCAGCGGTCGGCAGGGGAATCCGATAATCGGTTCCCGGCCGATAGACGCCCAGTGTCGTGCCCACGGGCGGCAGGGCTCCATGCGCGTAGAGCGTGTCGCCGGCGCCACTCAGCAGCCGCTGCGACTGCCCGGCAACGACCGTCGGCGCGTCATCGAGAATGGCGGGATCGACGATCTGATAGGCGTCGAGGAAGACCTTGATGCGATCCAGCGGCAGACCCGGCACGGCATCCCGCGCCGGCGCCCGGCGCACGCCGGGCGAGAGCCGCACCGTCTGGCCGCGCCCGCGCTCCAGGGAGAGCCGGGGTGCGCCAGCGTCGAGTCTGAGCAGGTCGCCGGGATAGAGTTTCTGGGGCGAGGACAGCTGCGGGTTCTGACGCCACAGCGCCTGCCACTGCCACGGCGAATCGAGAAAGCGCGAGGCGATTCCCCACAGCGTGTCGCCCTCGCGCACGGTGTATCGGGCGGGCGCGTCCGCCTTGAGCGACAGCGCCCATGCCGGAGTCGGCAGCGCCACCATCATGCTCACGCCGCCGGCCAGCAGCCAGCGCCACATCATGGCGCGCCCGCGGCGCGGCCGCGCCCTCTCCAGACTGATCATTGGCGTCGTCCCACCGGTGATTCCCTCGAGGTATTGCTGCATAGATCGGCGCCGCAGCGCCGGACTTGAGGGTCCGGCACCCCGGGATCGTCGCTCGCGAGCCTCGAACCGGCGCGGCGGTTTCCCCGCCGACGCTGTCGATCTACAATAGTGAGTTAACGCCACTCATGCCGATAGGCACGCAAAACGACTATGGCCATCAGAACCATTCTTCAATACCCCGATCCGCGCCTGCGCACCAAGGCCGCGCCGGTCGATCAGGTCGACGACGGCATCCGCACCCTGGTCGACGACATGCTGGCGACGATGTACGACGCCTCCGGCATCGGTCTGGCAGCGACGCAGATCGACGTTCACCAGCGCGTGATCGTCATGGACGTCAGCGACGACCGCAACGATCCGCTGGTGCTGATCAACCCGAGCTACGAGCCGCTGGACGACGAGCGCGAGCCGCTGCAGGAAGGCTGCCTGTCGATACCCGACTACTACGCCGAGGTACCGCGGGCGCTGCGCGTTCATCTCAAGGCGACCGATCGCGACGGCAACGGCTACGAACTGGACGCCGACGGCCTGCTGGCCCACTGCATCCAGCACGAATGCGACCACCTGGAAGGCGTACTGTTCGTCGACTACCTGTCGCCGCTCAAGCGCGACCGCATTCTCAAGAAGATGCAGAAGCGCCAGAAGCAGGAAGCCTGATCGCCTGCCTCGTCGATCCGCGGGCTTTCCAAGGCCGGCCGTCCCCGCGACGCCGGCCTTTCGTCATTCCCCGGCATCGTTCATCTTCAAGCATCAGGAACCTATCGAATGCCTCATCGTGAAGGGCAGTCGCTGCGGATCGTCTTCGCCGGTACGCCCGACTTCGCCGCCGAGAGCCTGAAGGCGCTGCTCGCCTCCCGCCATCGGGTGGTTGGCGTCTACACCCAGCCGGACCGCCCCGCCGGCCGGGGGCGCAAGCTCACGCCCAGTCCGGTCAAGACATTGGCGCTCGAGCACGATCTGCCGGTGGAACAGCCGCTCAGCCTCAAGCACGAGGACGCCCAACGACGGCTGGCCGACTTCGCTGCCGATGTGATGGTCGTGGTCGCCTATGGCCTGCTGCTGCCGCAGGCGGTGCTCGACACTCCCCGGCTGGGCTGTCTCAACGTGCACGCCTCGCTGTTGCCGCGCTGGCGCGGGGCGGCGCCGATCCAGCGCGCCATCGAGGCCGGCGACAGCGAGAGCGGCATCACCCTGATGCAGATGGATGCCGGTCTCGACACCGGCGACATGCTGCTGATCGAACGGACCCCCATCGACGCCACCACCACCGGCGGTGACCTCCATGATCGCCTTGCCGAGCTCGGTGGCCGGACACTGGTCGAGGGCGTCGATGCGCTGGCCGAGGGCGGCCTGAGTGTCACGCCGCAACCGGCGTCCGGCGTCACCTACGCCAACAAGCTCTCCAAGCCCGAGGCGGAGCTCGATTTTCGCCAGCCGGCGGCGGCGCTGTCGCGCCGGATTCGCGCCTTCAACCCCTGGCCGGTGGCCTGGACCCGGCTCGACGGCGAGCCACTGCGGCTATGGTTCGCGACCCCGGAAACCGAAGCCAGCGGCAAGGACACCGTGCCAGGCACGCTGCTCGAACCCGACGCGGGCGCGATCCGCATCGCCTGTGGCGATGACGGCCGCGACGTCCTGCGCGTGACGCAGTTGCAGATGCCGGGCGGCAAGCCGCTCGCGGCCCGCGACCTGCTCAACGCCAACCATCCCCGTCTCAGCCCCGGCCAGCGCCTGGGCCAGCCCAAGGAAGCCGACCGATGAATCCTGGCGATACCCGCGCCTTTGCCGCGCGACTGCTGGTACCGGTGCTCGACGGCAAGGGGTCGCTCTCCGGTCTCGATGCCGACCTGGCCGCCAGCGTGATCAAGGAGCGCGACCGAGGCTTCGTCAAGGCGCTCTGCTACGGCGTCTGCCGCGCCCATCCACGCCTCGATGCCCTGGCTGGCCAGCTGCTGCGCCAACCCATGAAGCAGCGCGATACCGACATCCAGGCGCTGCTGCTGATCGGGCTGTACCAGATCCTCCATATGCGCGTACCGCCCCATGCCGCCGTCAGCGAAACGGCGGGCGCCGCGCGCGCGCTCGGCAAGGGGTGGGCGACGAAAGTGCTCAATGGCTGCCTGCGCCGGTTCCAGCGCGAGTCGGTGGCGCTGCAGGCCAAGGTGGACAAGGACGCGCCGGTCGCACTGTGGCATCCCGCGTGGCTACTGCTGGAGTTCCGCGATGCCTGGCCTGACGACTGGCGCGCGATCTGCGAGGCCAACAATGAGGCGGGGCCGATGACGCTGCGCGTCAACCGGCGTCGCGTCACCCGCGAGGCTTACCTGAAACGGCTCGAGACCGCGGGGCTCGACGCGACACCCTGCGAATTCGCCGAAGACGGCGTTCGGCTGGCGACCGCCTGCGACGTGACCCAGTTGCCCGGCTTCGCCGACGGCGACGTCAGCGTCCAGGACGAATCGGCCCAGCTCTGTGCCGACCTGCTGGCGCCGGTTCTCGGCGATACCGAAGGTAAACGCGTGCTCGATGCCTGCAGCGCCCCCGGCGGCAAGACGGCCCACCTGCTCGAACGTTTCGCCCCTGAACTCACCGCGCTGGACATCGACCCGTCGCGCCTGAAGCGGGTCGCGTCGACGCTGCAGCGACTGGGTCTCGACGCCAGGCTTCGGGCTGCCGATGCCAGCGATCCGAAAGCCGACAGCGAATGGTGGGACGGCCAGCCGTACGATGCGATCCTGCTCGACGCCCCTTGCTCCGGCACCGGCGTGATTCGACGCCATCCGGATATCAAGCTGACCCGTCGCCACAGCGACATCGCCGAACTGGCGGCGCTGCAATCGCGTCTGCTGGATACGCTTTGGAGCAAGCTCGCGCCGGGCGGTGTCCTGCTCTACGCCACCTGCTCGGTGCTGCCGGCGGAAAACGAAGCCCAGATCGACGCCTTCCTGGCACGCACGCCGGAGGCCGACGCCGACATGCCCCGGGAGCTCGACTGGGGCCGCCCAACCGGCCATGGCCGGCAGCTGCTGCCGATACCGACAGGCCACGACGGCTTCTTCTATGCACGGCTGCGCAAGCACGCCTGACCGTCTCTCCGTCGTCCCCATCTCGACAGTCACGCCAACGGGATAGCGCGACGCCCCGACGTAGACCACGACACGTCGGGGCGGCCCGCACTTGCGACATCCCCGCCCGCCTTCGATACTGAAGACGAATCCGCCATCCGGGAAGCGCCTGTCGTGCCTGACAACGAGGTCATCGATACTATTCAGACCACCGAGACGCAGACTACCGAGACGCAGACCACCGAGAGGGCGATCACCGAGACGCAGCCCGCCGGGCTGGCACTCGGTGGCGTCGCCCCGCACAGCGCCCTGATCGTCGTCGACGTCCAGCCGGACTTCATGCCAGGCGGCGCGCTGGCCTGCGCCGAGGGCGACGAGATCCTGCTGGGGCTGGAGTGGCTGCTCGCCCAGCACGCCTTCGCCCACGTGGTGGCCACCCAGGACTGGCACCCGACGAGACACGTCTCGTTCGCCTCCAGCCATCCGCCACACCAGCCCTTCGAGGCGATCGACCTCTACGGCCACTCCCAGACCCTGTGGCCGGATCACTGCATCCAGCGCACCGAGGGCGCGGCCCTGCACCCGGCCATCGACTGGTCCTGCTGCGATGCGATCATCCGCAAGGGTACCGATCCCGGCATCGACTCCTACAGCGCCTTTCGCAACAACGTCGGCCCCGACGGCCACCGCCCCGCCACCGGCCTCGCCGGCTGGCTTCGCGACCGGCGCGTCACCGACGTCTATCTCTGCGGGCTGGCACGGGACGTCTGCGTGCTGTGGACCGCCGAGGACGCGGTAGCGGCGGGCTTCAACACCCATTTCCTGTGGTCGTTGACGCGCCCCGTCACCTTCGAGACCGACGACGAGACCCGGCAGCGGCTCTCGGCCCTGGGCATCGCGATCGTCGACGCCTGAGCCGTGCCCGTTCCAGGCATCATCGACAGGCCGCGCACCGTCAGCGACTCGAGTCTTGTCGGTGCCCCGGACATTTCCCGACGCCCCACGGAATCCAGGGGCCATCGGCCGCCGGCGATGATCGCCGGGGCCTTTCCAACCAAGGAGCTGTCTCATGAGCGACCACGTCTACAAGCAGATCGAACTGACCGGTTCTTCTCCCACCAGCATCGAGGACGCCGTCCAGAACGCGCTGCAGAAAGCCGGCAAGACGCTGCACGGCATGCGCTGGTTCGAGGTCACCGAGACTCGCGGCCACCTCGAGGACGACAAGCTGGCCCACTGGCAGGTGACCATCAAGGTGGGTGTCTCGCTGGATTGAGCGGCGCGGCCGGCGACCGCGGACGGGATGTCGTCCGCGGTCCTGTCATTCGGGGGCCCGGCTCGTTATGCTACGCGCTGATTTCGGTGCCGGGCGGGTTTCGTTCCGATCCTCCGGGGCCGGGTAAACTGGCAGGCGGTACGCTGTATTTCCGTGATGGTTTGGCATGAAAATTATTATTCTGGGTGCCGGTCAGGTCGGCGGTACGTTGGCAGAACATCTGGCCAATGAAGAGAACGACATCACGGTGGTGGATATCAACGAGGAGCGACTGCGCGAGCTGCAGAATCGTCTCGATATCCGCACGGTGATCGGTACCGCATCCTACCCCAACATTCTGCGTCAGGCCGGCGGCGAAGACGCCGACATGCTGATCGCGGTGACCAGCTCCGACGAGATCAACATGGTCGCCTGTCAGGTGGCCCACACGCTGTTCCGGACGCCGACCAAGATCGGTCGCGTGCGCTCGACCGCCTATCTGACGCGCAAGAGCCTGTTCTCCAACGACGCCATCCCGGTGGACGTGCTGATCAGCCCCGAGCAGGTAGTCACCGACCACATCCGCCGCCTGATCGAATATCCCGGCGCGCTGCAGGTGCTCGATTTCGCCAGCGGCCTGGCCCAGCTGGTGGCGGTCAAGGCCTACTACGGCGGTCCGCTGGTGGGGCAGGAGCTCGGCTTCCTGCGTCGCCACATGCCCAACATCGACACCCGCGTGGCCGCGATCTATCGTCGCGATCGCCCGATCATCCCCACCGGCGACACCGTCATCGAGGCCGACGACGAAGTCTTCTTCATCGCCGCGCGCCGCGACATCCGCACGGTCATGGGCGAATTGCGCAAGGTCGACCGCGACTTCCGGCGGGTGCTGATCGCCGGCGGCGGCAACATCGGCGAACGCCTGGCGGAGACGCTGGAGCACAAGCATCAGGTCAAGATCATCGAGCACGATCTCGGCCGCTGCGGCGCGCTCTCCGAGAAGCTCGACCGCACCGTGGTGCTGCACGGCAGCGCCACCAGCAAGCGCCTGATGCTCGAGGAGAACATCGAGGACTGCGACATCTACTGCGCGCTCACCAATGACGACGAGGTCAACATCATGTCGTCGATGCTGGCCAAGCGCCTGGGCGCCAAGAAGGTGCTGACGCTGATCAACAACGCCGCCTACGTGGACCTGGTCCAGGGCGGCGAGATCGACATCGCGATCTCTCCCCAGCAGACCACCATCGGCAGCCTGCTCACCCACGTTCGTCGTGGCGATATTGTCAACGTCCACTCGCTGCGCCGCGGCGCCGCCGAAGCGATCGAGGCGATCGCCCATGGCGACAAGCGCTCCTCCCGGGTGGTCGGCCGTACCATCGGCGAGGTCGACCTGCCCAGCGGCACCAGCATCGGCGCCATCGTCCGTGGCAAGGAAGTGCTGATCGCCCACGACGACGTCATGATCGAGAGCGGCGATCACCTGATCCTGTTCGTGGTCGACAAGCGACGCATTCGTGACGTCGAGCGGCTGTTCCAGGTCGGCCTGACCTTTTTCTGATGGTCCATTCATCCGACACCGCCTGCCCGTCCCGACCGGTGGGGGACGCCGCGTGAGCCTACTGGTGATCCTCCGCATTGTCGGGCTGCTGCTGATGGTGTTCAGCCTGACCATGGTGCCGCCGATGGTCATCGCGCGGATCTTCCATGACGGCAACTGGCACGCCTTCGGCGCCGGCATGGCGATCTCGATCGTCACCGGCGCGCTGCTCTACTGGCCCAACCGTCGTGCCAAGCGCGAACTGCGTACGCGTGACGGCTTCATCATCACGGTGCTGTTCTGGAGCGTTCTCGGGCTGTTCGGCACGATCCCGTTCATGGTCTCCGATGCGCCGTCGATGTCGTTCACCGACGCCGTCTTCGAATCCTTCTCCGGCCTAACGACCACCGGTGCCACGGTGCTCAGCGGCATCGATCATCTGCCCGCCTCGATCCGCTTCTACCGCCAGCAGCTGCAGTGGCTGGGCGGCATGGGGATCGTGGTGCTCGCGGTGGCGATCCTGCCGACGCTGGGCATCGGCGGCATGCAGCTCTATCGGACCGAGATCCCCGGCCCGCTGAAGGACTCCAAGCTGACGCCCCGGATCACCGAGACGGCCAAGGCGCTGTGGTACATCTACGTGATCCTCACCGTCGTCTGCGCGCTGGCCTACTGGGGAGCGGGCATGAACTGGTTCGACGCCATCGGCCACAGCTTCGCCACCGTGGCCGTCGGCGGGTTCTCCACCTACGACGCCAGCATCGCGCACTTCAACAGTGCCACGATCGAGATGATCTGCGTCTTCTTCATGGTCGCCTCCTCGGTCAGTTTCGGACTGCACTTCGCGGTATGGCGGGAACGACGCCTGCTGCAGTACATCCGCGACCCGGAGTTTCGCTTCTTCGTCACCTTCCTGGGCCTGTTGATCGCGATCACCGTCATCACCTTGTTCGCTACCGGCACCTATCACGACGCCACCGGTTTTCGGCACGGGCTGTTCGAAGCGGTCTCGGTGGCGACTACCTCGGGCTTCAGCGTGGCCGACTTCACGCTTTGGCCCGGCGTGCTGCCGATCATGCTGTTCATGGCGGCCTTCGTCGGCGCCTGCTCGGGCTCGGCCGGTGGCGGCATGAAGGTGATCCGCATCCTGCTGATCCTGAAGCAGGGCATCCGCGAGATTCACCGACTGATCCATCCCAACGCCGTGTTTGCCGTCAAGGTCGGCAAGATGCGCATCTCCGAAGGCGTCGCCGAAGCCGTCTGGGGCTTCTTCTCCGTCTACATGATGCTGTTCGTGGTGATGCTGCTGGCCCTGCTCGCAACCGGCCTCGACCAGGTGACGGCATGGTCGGCGATCGGCTCGGCGCTCAACAACCTGGGTCCGGGACTGGGCGATGTCTCGACCGACTACGGCGACATCCCCAGCGCCGCCAAGTGGATCCTGGTGCTGGCGATGATGCTCGGAAGACTGGAGATCTTCACCATCCTGGTGCTGTTCACACCGGCATTCTGGCGGCGCTGACGATACTGTCGCGAGTAACCACTCTCGCCCGTCCACAGCGCATCGTTTTTTCACCGCCCGCTCCGCCGGATATGGGTGAATGACACTAAAGATTGAGCTACGGACAGGTTTTTCGAGAAGTTCGACGGAAGCAGCGGTGATAGAATGCCGCCCTTCGCGGCCACGCCGCCTCGGCAACCCCAAGAGAGAGTCATGTCCGCCAGTTCCGACACCCGCACCGCTTCCTCGCTTCTTCCCCGTATCGGGCTCATCCCCCAGATCCTGATCGGGATCGCGGCCGGCCTGCTCCTCGCCACCCTGGCGCCGTCGATCGCGCCGTCGGTCGCCATTCTCGGCGATCTGTTCATCGGCGCGCTCAAGGCGGTCGCCCCGGTTCTGGTCTTCGTGCTGGTGATGGCGGCCATCGCCAGCCACCAGCGTGGCCAACCGACCCAGGTGCGCGGCGTGCTGATGCTCTACCTGATCGGCACGCTGGTGGCCGCGCTGATCGCGGTGGCGGCGAGCTTCCTGTTCCCGACCTCGCTGATCATCGACGCCCCACGGGCCGATGGCACGCCGCCGACCGGCGTCGCCGAGATCCTGCGCAACCTGGCCATGAGCGCGGTGGACAATCCCATCCACGCCCTGACCGATGCCAACTTCATCGGCATCCTGGCCTGGGCCGTCGGGCTCGGCCTGCTGCTGCGCCGCGCCAGCGACACCACGCGCCGCTCGCTGGCCGATCTGTCGGATGCGGTCTCCGGCCTGGTTCGCTGGGTGATTCGCCTGGCCCCGCTGGGCATCTTCGGACTGGTCGCCAACACCTTCGCCTCCACCGGCATGAGCGCCCTGGCCGACTACGCCCAACTGCTCGCGGTACTGCTGGGCTGCATGCTCTTCGTGGCACTGGTGAGCAACCCGCTGATCGTGTTCCTCTACACGCGCCGCAACCCTTACCCGCTGGTCTTCACCTGCCTGCGCGGAAGCGCCATCACCGCCTTCTTCACCCGCAGCAGCGCGGCCAACATCCCGGTCAACATGGAGTTGTGCAAGCGCCTCGACCTGCATGCCGACACCTACTCCGTCTCGATTCCGCTGGGCGCCACGATCAACATGTCCGGCGCCGCGGTCACCATCACGGTGATGACCCTGGCGGCCGCCAATACGCTGGGAATCGACGTGGATTTCGCTACCGCGCTGCTGCTCTGCATCGTCTCGGCGCTGGCGGCCTGCGGCGTCTCCGGCGTGGCCGGCGGCTCCCTGCTGCTGATTCCGATGGCGGCCAGCCTGTTCGGTATCTCGGCGGACGTCGCCATGCAGGTGGTGGCGATCGGCTTCGTGATCAGCGTGATCCAGGACTCCACCGAGACCGCGCTCAACTCCTCCACCGACGTGCTGTTCACCGCCGCCGCCTGCCGTTCGCCGCGCGCCCGGGAGCGCCTCACCGGCGAGTGATCGAGCGTCGAACAGGGCCGACGTTGACGGCGACCGGCGTTTTTCGCTGTCAACGGCTTGGAATCGGCGGCGTGACGTGCAATATGGGGCGACTCTCTTTCAGCCTTGGAACGCTCCCTTGATGCCTGACAATGCCGCCGGACCTCGCGAGACCGTGGACCTCGCCGCCCATCACCTGACGCTTCTGGGCACCGCCCACGTTTCCCAGGCCAGCGCCGACGAGGTGCGCGAACTGATCCGCTCCGGCGAGTTCGACGCCGTCGCGATCGAACTCTGCACCTCGCGTCATCAGAGCCTGGTCCAGCCCAACGCCATGGCCAAGCTCGACCTGTTCCAGGTTCTCAAGCAGGGCAAGGCCGGCATGGTCGCCGCCAGCCTCGCGCTCGGCGCCTTCCAGCAGCGTGTGGCGGAGCAGTCGGGAATCGAACCCGGTGCGGAGATGCGCACGGCGGTCAAGGAGACCCAGCGGGCCGGATTGCCGCTCTACCTGATCGATCGCGAGATCGGTGTCACCCTCAAGCGCATCTACCAGAACGTGCCGTGGTACAAGCGCTTCAGCCTGATATCCGGCCTGCTCGGCAGCGTGCTGTCGCGCCAGAAGGTCTCCAGCGAGGAGATCGAGAAGCTCAAGCAGGGGGACGTACTCGAGTCCACCTTCGCCGAATTCGCCGAGCAGTCCCAGACCCTGTACGAGCCGCTGATCACCGAACGCGATCGCTACATGGCGCTCAGGCTGGTCGAGGAGCTGCCGGACGGCGGCACCCAGCGGGTGCTGGTGGTGATCGGTGCCGGCCACCTCAAGGGCATGAAGGCGCACCTCGAAACCCTGGGCCAGCGCCCGCCCGAACTGGACGCCGTGATCCAGGAGCGCGCCAACCTGGAATCGACCGCGCCCCGCGCCCGCTGGTGGAAAGCGATCCCGTGGGTGATCGTCGCCCTGGTACTGACCGGCTTCGCCATCGGCTTCAGCCGCGACACGGCGTTCGGCTGGTCGCTGGTGGGCGAATGGGTGCTGATCAACGGCAGCTTCTCGGCACTGGGCGCCCTGATCGCGCTGGGCCACCCGTTGACCATCGCCGCCGCCTTCGTCGGCGCCCCGCTCACCTCTCTCAACCCGACCATCGGCGTCGGCTTCGTGACCGCCGGCGTGGAACTCTACCTGCGCCGCCCCACTGTCGGCGACTTCTCGCGGCTACGCAGCGATGTTAGCCACTGGCGCGGCTGGTGGCGCAATCGCGTCGCCCGCACCTTGCTGGTCTTTCTGCTCTCGAGCCTGGGCTCCGCCATCGCGACCTGGGTCGCCGGGCTGCGAATCGCCGGGCAGCTGTTCGGCTGAACGCCTTCCCCTCTCGTCGATACCGGACACTTGAATCCCGCGCCGGCGTCGCCATATAGCGCCCGAGGCCGGCAACCACGCCGGTCTCGGGCGCAGCGAAAAAATTTTCATGCTCCGTCGTATCGATCGCTTGAAAACGTATTCGGCGCCCCTATTTAACATAATGTCGAGAGCACAGCCCGGGACGACACTCCCGCTGCACCGCTTCTCTCGACGGCAGATGCCGCCAAGCGGGTCTGCGACCCGGCACTTCGGGATGGACCCGAGTGTCGCTGAAACTTCGCTGTCAATCAGGAGGTTACCCATGAACACCCTGTCACTCTCACCGCTGTTCCGTCGCTCCGTCGGCTTCGACCGTCTCAACGACCTGTTCGAATCCGCGATGCAGAACGACGTGCCCAGCTATCCGCCCTACAACGTCGAGAAGTATGGCGAGAACGACTACCGCATCGCCGTGGCCACGGCGGGATTCGCCGAGGATGAACTCGACGTCAATGTCGAGAAGCGTGTGCTCACCATCACCGCCGGCAAAGGCGAGCGTCAGGAAGACGACAAGGTGCAGTACCTGCACCAGGGCATCGCCCAGCGCGCCTTCAAGCTGTCGTTCCGCCTCGACGAGAACATCGAGGTCCAGGGCGCCCGGCTCGAGAATGGGCTGCTGATCGTCGACCTGCTGCGCGTCGTGCCGGAAGAGCAGCGTCCGCGCCAGATCCCGATCAACGGCAGCCAGGGCCGTCTGGAGACCCAGCCGGCGGATGAAGCCGTGACCGTCTGAGCCGATGACGACGTGGAGATGCCACGGCTGTCATAGCCATGGCAAAGCGCCGCGGTAGAACGGCAACGCCCCCGATGGATGCATCCGTCGGGGGCGTTGCCGTTGAGGGGGTCGACCTGGATTCAGCGCGGCGGCCGTGTCGCCGGCGAGTCGTCCAGCACGCCCTGCGCCCTGGCCATCGCATAGGCCGCCTTGGGCCCGTGCCACAAGGTCGGCACCAGCAGCAGTGCCACCGGCACGGCGGGGATCACCAGGAACTGCTGGAGCACGCTGACCTGGCCTTCGCCCATTCCCAGCAGGATGGCCGCCATCAGCGCGAAGACGATACCCCAGAACGCCCTTAGCGCCGACCCGGGATCATCGTTACCGGCACAGACCACGGACACGGCATAGCTCATCGAATCCCCGGTGGTGGCCACGAACACCGTGGTCAGCACCAGCACGGCCAGCGCCATCCAGACGCCGCCCGGCAACGCCTGGGCCACGGTCAACGTCGCCACGTCGAACTGGAAGTTCTGCAGCGGCTGGCTGAGATCGATCGCGCCCTGGAGCTGGTAGAAGATGCCGGAGCCGCCCAGCAAGGTGAACCAGACCGTGGTGACCACCGGCGCCATGACCGCCGTGGCGATGATCATCTCGCGCACCGTGCGCCCGCGGGAGATCCGGGTGACGAAGATCGCCATGGGCGGCGCGAAGCCGACGAACCAGGCGAAGAAGAACACCGTCCACCACTTCATCCAGCCCGGCGACGCCGTCACCGTGGTCATGGTCGACATCTCGAAGAAATTGCCGAGATAGGTGCCGAAGCCCTGGAACCAGCTATCGACCAGGAACTGCGTCGGCCCGAACAGCAGAATGATGCCACCGATCACCATGGCCAGAATGACGTTCAGGCGACTCAGGACCTGGATGCCGCGATCGATCCCGGTCACCGCCGACGTCACGTAGATCGCCCCCAGCGCCGCCAGAATCCCCAACTGCACTTCATAGCCGCGCGGAAAGCCGAACAGGTCGTGGAGACCGAAGCTGACCTGGGTCGCTAGAAAACCCAGCGGCCCGACCGTACCGGCGGTGACGGCGATCGCGCAGATGGCATCGACCACACCGCCGAGAAAACCGCTCACCAGGCGGTCACCGAGCACCGGTGCCAGCAGCGTTCTCGGCTGCAACGGCATGCCGCGCTGGTAATGCTGATGCGAGAGGATCGCGACCGGCAAGGTGCCGAGAATCGCCCAGCCGGTGAATCCCCAATGGAAGAAGGCCTGGGCCAAGGCGTTCGGTACGGCGTCGGCGGTCCCGGGCTGGGAGTCGAACGCCGGCGGCGTGACCACGAAGTGATAGATCGGCTCGCCGGCGGCGAAGAATACGCCACCGCCTGCCAGCAGCGTGCACAGGATGATCGAGACCCACCGGAAGGTGCTCATGTCGGGCCGGTCCTGGGACCCGATTCGCGCCCGCCCGGCCGGGGATAGCGCCACGCCGATGGCGATGAAGAAGGTCAACAGCATCAGCAACTGGAACAGGCTGCCGAAAGTTCTGGCGGACCAGGAGAAGCCGATATCGATCACCCGTGCGACGGTATCCGGCGCGATCGCCGATGCCGCCAGAAAGATCAGGATGAAACCGATGGTCAGCACAAGCACGACGGGATCGCCAAAACGGCCACCCTGCGTCGATGGCACGTTGGTGTCGGAGGTCATATCAGAGGGAGGGTTCTTTGGGCATGAAGCGCGCCACACTACCGACCTTGGTCTAATAGCGCAAATTCGACGTCGCTAATGCGCGGACCATGTCCCCGCGAAATACCCGCGAAGGTATCAGGGACAGTATCCGCTTTTTCCCGGAGCGTCTCACCGAGCGGTGGCGATACCCCAGTAGCGGGCCATCCGCTTGCGAACCGGCTTTCCCGGCTCGGCGAACAACCGCCGCCCCAGCGGCAGCGCCTCGGACCGCAGCTTCGCCCGGCGGCGCTCGACCCAGGTCGCGAGCTGCGCTCGCCGGGACGCATCGACGCTGGACATCTCCCCCGCATTCAGACGCTCGGCCAACATGACCAGATCATGGTCGTCACCGAGAATGTCCGACAGCCGATGGCCCTCCTCGGCGCGCGCCTCCAAGACACGAGGCCACGCTTCACGCAGCAGGCTGCAGTGGTGACGGTGATACTTCACGCGCTTGCGCCAGTCGTGCAGCGCCACCGTCGTCGGTTCGTCCCGCACCCGAGCCAGCGCATCGCGCCCCTGTTCATAGCTCCGCTGCCAGCCACCGGCGATAGCGGCGAAGCCGGAACGATCGAGACGCCATAGGGCGATCGCCTCGCGCGCCTCGAGCAGGCGCGCATCGAGGGCGCCCGGATCGGACGAGGTCTCCTGACCGCAGGCGTGCTGGCGACGCAGATCGAGCTTGCGCCGGATCGCCGCGTAGTGACGACGATCGATGCGCTCGTCGACCTGCGCGAGCAGCGCATCGAACGTCGTCACCAGCACCTGATCGTCGCGATCGCCGGCCACTTCGCGAGCCAGGTCGCGAAAGCGACGGTTCTCGAGCGCATAGCGCTTCCCCAGCGCCGGCCTGACCAGCCTCAGCAGGGCACGAATCTTTTTGCAGCGCTGGCGCAACTCGTGTATCGCGTCGGCCGGATGCTCGTCCGCCAGCGCCCTCCTGGCACGATCGACCTGTTCCGTGGCGATACGCCGAACGCCGGACTCGATCTCTTCACGCGCCTTCAACCGGTATGGCATGACGCCTCCCACGCGCCCGGGAATCGATGGGCGATGAAACCAGTCTAGCCAAATCCGGAGCAGACGCCTGGGAGAGCGCTCTACACCAAAATGCCAATGGTGGCGGCCTTCGAATCGGTTCTAATCTCAAGGGGAACTTCGCCGTCGATGGGGTAAGGTCCATGAAAAGCACACCGTTCATCACCGAGAGTCTGCTGCAGCGCTGTCGCAGGGAACAGGCCAACCAGTTCCAGCGTGCGCGACAGAGCTACGACCCCGCCTCGCTTGATGATCGCAAGGAGCTTTCACTACTGGTCGAGGAGGCGATTCGGGAGGGGGAAAACTACACCTCGATCGCCCGCGGCCATCAGCATATCGGCCTGACCGAATCGGACCTGCTGGATCTCATCGGCCCCGAGAACGCCATCCGGGAGCGCATCGAGCGATTTCAGCAGATTTGAACCTGTCGCTCAGTGACCGCAGTGGCGCCGATACCGCTCGGATTCGGCGCCCAGCGTCACGCGCTCGTTGACCTTGCTGTAGTAGAACGGCGAAAAGGAGTGGCGCTGCCCGGCGGCCCGATACTGGCCGCACACGCCGTACCCCTTCTGAATCTCTCTCATCGCCTGTAACTCGATCTCGTCGTCCCCGCCCAGTTGCCGGGCGATCAGGGACTTGATGTCGTCGTCGACCTGGCTATCCGACAAGGCCTGCCCACCGAAGATGACGGCGAACGCCAGCAGGATGGCGGCGACGGGGATGTAGAGATTATGCATGGAGAGAGGCTATCTGGCCGGCTGGGGAAACGCGATGATAGCGGATCCCGCCACGTTTCGCACAGGCGTGGCGGGCGATGCGTCCCCATGACGCGGACGATTGCCCTGCAAACAAGAAATGTAATAACATTACAAAACAAACCGAACGGAGAATCCCATGAAAGCCGGCATCCACCCCGAATATCGTCAGGTGATCTTCCACGACACCAGCGTCAACCAGTATTTCAAGATTGGCTCGACCATGACCTCCGACGAGACCATCGAGTGGGAGGATGGCAACACCTATCCCCTCGTGCACCTCGACATCTCCTCGGCATCCCACCCGTTCTACACCGGCAAGCAGCGCGAGGTCGGCACCGAAGGCCGTGCCGCCCAGTTCAAGCGTCGTTTCGGCAGCGTAACATCGCGTCGCCAGAGCTGAATCGAAAGCCGGACCTACCTAACGGAATACACCCCGGTCGCTGACGCGGCCGAGGTGTGTAGCCGAAGCCCTATCTCAATGCTCCCCACGAATCCCGCCTGACCAAGCAAGGCCATCCTGGAATCCACTGGGTCGCGAGAATCAATTCGGACACGCAAAAACACCAAGGCCCGCGTGAGCGGGCCTTGGTGCTGGAATCTCTATCGCGCTAGGGCGATGGATCTACCGAAAGTCTTAGAGCGGCTTGATGTTAGCAGCCTGAAGACCTTTTTTGCCCTGAGTGACGTCGAAAGAAACTTCCTGACCGTCCTGCAGAGACTTGAAGCCGTCAGCCTGGATCTCGGAGAAGTGTGCGAACAGGTCGTCGCCACCATCTGCCGGAGAAATGAAGCCAAAGCCTTTAGTGTCGTTGAACCACTTAACTGTGCCAGTTGCCATGTTCCGAATTCCTTATGCGCTTAGCGCGTAATTACGATTGCCGGGTGCTACCCGATGTAGTGGGTAAAACAAGGGGATATAACCAGGCTACCGAATGATTCGAGTGCAACTGACAATATGCGACTTGCTAACCAACTGATCGCCAGTCTGCGCCCTCATCGCCCGATAGTCAACAGGTGTGTTGGTCGGAAGGCGAAAATCTTGTCATCTCGACCTAACGTCTTCATTTTGCTGCCCATCCCGATGCGGCTCTCCTCCCCCGCCAGGCCGCCGCCGGCTCGGGAACCATGACGATCTCACCCCGGCACCGCGGGCGTTTCCACCTCCTCGGTTATCGCGCCGACCAGACCACGAACCGCGCTCGAGTGACGCTGTCGCCCGGTCCGGAGGAGATAGACGATCGGCGGCGGCTCGGGAAACGGTGCCTGCATCACCTCCATCTCCGGCGTCACATGGCGGCGATTCAACAGCGTCACGCCCAGCCCCGAGAGTACCGCCGACTTCACGCCGGCGACGCTCGCACAGGTCATGACGGTATTCAGGCCCGGGGAGAGCGACTGCCCCGCCTCCATCGCCCACTGACGGTAGAAGCAGTCGTCGTCGAAGGCGACGAACGGTATCGAACGGCTCATGTCCAGATCGAAGTCCCGTGACTTCACCCAATGCAGCGGCTCCCTGGCGACGACGGTATCGGACACTCGCTGACGATGCTCGAACACCTGCATGAAGCCGACGTCGATCTCGCCACGGTCGAGCTGCCCCTCCAGGGTGAGACTCTGGCCGACGTGGGTCCGCACCGAGACATCCGGATGCCGACGGGCGAACCGACCGAGGATACGGGCCACGCCGCCGCTGGTCGTATCCTCGGTCACGCCGAGCCGAATCTTTCCTCGCAACGGCTCCGTCCCCAGGCAGGAGAGCGCCTCGTCGTGAAGTGCCAGGATGCGCCGCGCATAGCCCAGCAGTTTCTCGCCCTCCGGCGTCAACAGCCCCGCCCCGCTGCGCCGGGTCAGCAGCTCACAGCCGAGCGCGGTTTCCAGCCGGCGGATCTTGTGCGAGATCGCCGACTGAGACAGCGCCAGCGACTGTGCCGCCCGCGTGATTCCGCCCGTCTCCACGATCGCTGCCAGCGCCTGCAGCGCGCCAAGCTCCAGCCTCGCACTCATTCGTCGTACTCCTCGCCCTTCGGTTCGCGTTCGCAAAGACGCAACCCACGCCATGACAAAAATAGATCGATTTCATCATAAACCTCATTTGTGTCATGCGGGGAACTTTCGCAAGCTCATCGATACCCACTCAACGCGGAGCCACACCATGAATCCGATCGCGACCGACAACGTATTGATCGATGGCAAGCGTATCGCCCACGGCGTCTACGGTGAGGGCGAGCCCATCGTGCTGCTGCACGGCACGCCCTCCTCCTCCCTGATCTGGCGCAATGTCGTGCCTCAGTTGGTCGGGGCCGGCTATCGAGTCCATCTCTTCGACCTGCTGGGCTACGGTCACTCCGAGCGCCCCCGGGATCCCTCGGTCGACACCTCGATCTCGGCCCAGGTCCCGGTGCTGGAAGCCCTGATGGACCACTGGGGGCTGGAGACGGCACACATCGTGGCCCACGATTTCGGCGGGGGTATCGCCCAGCGCCTCGGCGTATTTCACCCACGCCGGTTGCAGTCGCTGACGCTGATCGATGTCGTCAGCTACGACAGCTATCCGTCGCCCAGGACCCGACAGCAGATGGCCGCGGGGCTGGAGCGACTGATCAAGGTGCCCGACGACGAACACCGCGCGCATTTCAGGGAATGGTTGTTGACCGCGGTCCATGACCCGCAGCGTTTCGAGTCATCCACGCTCGAGACCTACCTCGACTTCATCAGCGGGCCCATCGGCCAGGCCAGCCTGTTCCAGCATCAGATACGCCACTACGACCCGAAACACACCCTGGAGGTCGCCGCCCGCCTGCCGGAGCTCGGGCGAATTCCGGTCAAGCTGATCTGGGGCGCGGACGACGCCTGGCAGAGTGTCGACTACGCCTATCGCCTGCATGCCGACATACCGGGATCGGATCTCAGCGTGCTCGAGGAGTGCGGCCACTTTTCGCCCGAGGATCGGCCGGAAGAGATCGCCCGCCTGGTCATCGAGTTCCTGAAGCGCTGACGACGAGACGGCTCAGCGTCCGGCTTCATGCCCAGGTTGCACCGGCGGTTGAAGCTGCGTGGTGACATCTTCCTGGCCAAAGCTGTCGGCAAGAAAATCGAGCAGCGAACGCACGGCGGGCAACAGACCGCGTCGCGAAGGGAACACCGCCTGGACCACGCCGTCGCGCGGCACCCAGTCGGGTAGAACGTCCACCAGACTCCCCTCGGCGATATCCGACCCCGCCACCAGCATCGGCAGCTGCACGACCCCCAGGCCCGCCAGGGCCGCGCGGCGCAGGGTGACCATGTCATCGGTCACCAGGCGCGGGCGGTGATCGATCAGCGTACTCACCCCATCCGGCCCTTCAAGGCACCAGGTATGGCCCGTGCCCGGACGCTCCCAGTCGAGCGACGGCAAGCCGTGGAGATCCCCCGGCACACGCGGCCGGGCGAAACGTTCGAACAGCGCGGGCGACGCCATCAGACGCTGCGGGCTGCGCGAGAGCAGGCGCTGGCTGAGATCGCTGTCCTCGATGGGCGGGAATCTCACCCGTATCGCCAGATCGAACCCCTCCCGAACCACGTCCACCCGCCGGCCGCTGGCCTCCAGCTCGACCCTGACCAGCGGATGCCTCGCCATGAACGCGGTGAGCAGATCCCCCACGATGAAGCAGAGCAGGCCCGGCGGGCAGCTCATCCGTACCAGCCCCTGGGGCTCGGCGATCGAGCGGTCGATGGTGTCCTGGGCCGCCTCGGCCTCCACCACCATGGCAGCGCAGTGCTCGTAGTACGCCCGCCCGAGGTCGGTGACGGCCAGGCTGCGCGTCGTGCGATGGATCAGGCGCACACCGATACGGGTCTCGAGCTCGGCCACACGCCGGCTCAGCTTGGACTTCGGCACCCCGATCGCCCGGCTCGCCGGCGCGAAGCCGCCGTGCTCGACCACCTGGACGAAGTAGTAGAGATCGTTGAGATCCTGCATGTGATCGTTCCATGAATGAGACGCTGCGTTGGATTTTACCCCGCTAATCGGGTCGGCGTCCCACCCGTACAATCATCCCATCGACGCACTTCCTCATCACGGGACGCCGAACGACCGGCGAAGGAGATCACAATGAAAGAGATCACGGGTATCTATTCCGCTCCTCGGGCCCACTGGGTCGGCAACGGCTTCCCCGTGCGCTCGCTGTTCACCTACGACCGCCTGGGGGCGCATCACGTCACGCCGTTTCTGATGCTCGACTACGCCGGGCCGAGAGATTTCACCCCGGCGGTCAAGCCACGCGGCGTCGGCGCGCACCCCCATCGCGGCTTCGAGACCGTGACCATCGTCTACGACGGCGAAGTCGAGCACCGGGATTCCACCGGCAACGGCGGCATCATCGGCCCGGGGGACGTGCAGTGGATGACGGCGGGCAGCGGCATCGTCCACGAGGAGTTCCACTCCCCGGCCTTCACCGAGCACGGCGGGCGCTTCGAAGTCGTTCAGCTGTGGGTGAACCTGGCGGCCGCGAACAAATCGGCGCCCCCGGCTTACCAGTCGCTGAAGGCCGCCGAGATCCCCCGTCTCGAACTGGCCGAAGGCGCCGGGCATCTGGCGGTGATCGCCGGGGAATACGCCGGAGCGAGCGGCCCGGCAAGGACGTTCAGCCCCATCAACGTCTGGGACCTGCGCCTGAACCGGGGCGGCTTCACCACGCTCGGCGTGCCGGAAGGCCACACCACGATGATCGTCGTGCTCAGCGGCACCGTGCAGCTCAATGGCACCAAGATCGCCCGGGACGCCGAGCTCGCCCTGTTCGCGCGGGAAGGCAGCGAGATCGCGGTCGAGGCCAACAACGACGCCAAGCTGCTGGTGCTGACCGGGGAACCGATCGACGAACCGGTCGTTGGCTACGGGCCGTTCGTCATGAACACGAGCGAGGAGATCGAAGACTCGATGCGCCAGTTCCAGGCCGGAGAGTTCGGCACCACGGCGTGAAGGATTCGGGCGTTCTCGGCAACGCCCGACGACCCGCGGGATATCGACGTCGATATCCCGCCTCTTCAACAATAGAAGGAGATGGATGATGGCCTATTCCTACCAGAGACTCGACAAGGACGATGTCACCGTGCTGATGATCGATCATCAGGCCGGACTGCTATCGCTGGTTCGCGACTTCGGCCCCGACGAGTTCAAGAACAACGTGATGGCGCTTGCCGACATCGCCGAGTTCTTCGACCTGCCGACGATCCTGACCACCAGCTTCGAGGACGGCCCCAATGGCCCGCTGGTGCCGGAACTGAAGGCGAAGTTTCCCGATGCGCCCTATATCGCCCGCCCCGGCCAGATCAACGCCTGGGACAACGAAGAGTTCGTCCAGGCCGTCAAGGAGACCGGCAGGAAACAGCTGCTGATCGCCGGCGTGGTCACCGATGTCTGCGTCGCCTTCCCGGCCCTGGCCGCGCGTGAAGCGGGCTACGAGGTGTTCGTCGTAACCGATGCCTCCGGCACCTTCAATACGACCGTGCGCGACGCTGCGTGGGATCGCATGTCCCAGGCCGGCGTGCAGTTGATGAACTGGTTCTCGGTCGCCGGCGAACTGCATCGCGACTGGCGTAACGACATCGAGGGCTTCGGCGGCATTCTCGCCAATCACCTGCCCCACTACTCGAACCTGATCCAGAGCCGCGATGCGACGCTGAAAAACTAGCCGAGCACCGCAACCGCGCTGCCGCCGCCGCTACACTCGGCGGCGGCAGCCTTTTTGCGCGTGGGTTTCACGCCCAGGAGGCCTCGCGAGCGTGGTTCGGTAGTTCACACGCCAGGGAACGAGACGACAGGCCACGTTGGCGCTCGACCCTGGACATTCGCCCGCCGGCCCGCACGGCTCCGACTACGCCAGCGCGGTCTTGCCCACCAGCACCACGCCGAAGACGATCAGCATCATGAGAACCACCCTGCGGAAGAACTCGGCGTCCATCCGCTGACGCACGGCCCCGCCAAGCCGGGTGCCGAGATAGACCGGCACCAGCCCCGCCAACGAAATCCAGATCGAATCCGCCGTCATCAGGCCGAGCTTCGCCAGCCCCAGCGCCATGATCAGGCTCGACAGCGTGAAGGAGATATTGATCGCCTGGATGAACCGCTTCGGATCGAGCCGTAGCGCCAGCAGGAACGGCAGGATCGGCATCACCTGCGATCCGGTCGTGCCGTTCACCAGTCCCGTCAGGAACCCAGAGACCGGTGCCAGCTTGCGCCCCAACCGATCCGATAGCGGTCGCCCCGGGCGAAACAGCGTAAACGCCCCGTAGACGATCAGCACGACGCCGAGTATTGCCCCGGCCACGAGACTATCGATGAGATCCAGCACGGCGAGACCGAGCAGCAGGCCGGGAACGGTCGCCAGGAACATCGGCCAGAAGCGTCGCAGCGTCTCGCCGAAGTGCCCCGCCTGCCGCATCACGATGAGATTGCTGACCAGCGAGGGGATGATCACCAGCGGCATCCCCGACTTCAGACCCAGGCCCAGCGCCAGGATGGGCAGCGCGGAGGTCGAGAAGCCGAGGCCAGTGGCACCCTTGACGAAGGCCGCCACCAGGTAGGCAAAGGCGATGATCGCGATCGTTTCGAAATTCACAACGCATCCATACGGGACTGAGCTCGCGCGGTCGGTTAGAGAGAAAGTGTATGCCGCGTTCCAGGAGCCGGCCGCCCTGCCAGTGCCGAGCCTTCGGACAACGCTAGCCTGACGAGATAGCTGTTTCGGCCAGCCTTTTAAGCGCGAGCAGATCTTGGCGAACCCAATCGGCGTCCCGCTCGAACGTCGCCTCATCCATGCCGGGCTGCCGGAAGAGCGTCAACTGAACCTCCGCCCCTGGACCGTTGGCGATTACCCGCAACGGTACATAGACCACGTCGCCCGACGCCAGCTCAACCCAATGATCCATGACGCCGTATGGATTGTGGTCCGTAAAGCGGATCAGGACAGATCCCCCTGGCCCTTTCGCCAACCAACGACCTGCCTGCTCGACCCACTCGGACTGACTCAGCCCGGATGCCCAGGCCGGAAAAGCCTCTGGGCGCCAGAAGGCCTCATACAGCGAACGCCAGGGACGATCGACGGTAACGCTTAGCGTGATGGCCTCATTCATATCGATAGCGTCTACTTCATCGGAGGAGATCATTCTAGCGACGCCATCCCTCGATCAGGATTGGGTATTGGTCGATAGATAGAGCGAAGAAAATGGTTCGTGTTACTGGACGTGCCGTATCAGCAGGAATAACTAATAAGCCGGTGGCTTGTGCCATAAGCAGAGACGAAGCCCGAAGCAGGACTATAAAATAGCATCAAGCACATGATTTATATGGATTAACTAGAAAGATATGCAGCAAGGTATGCCTCCTAGTATACCCTAGGGGTGAACCAAAGGATCACGCTCACCCTCATAAAGGAGGCCGTTTGCGACATCAACCGAGGTTCACAGGATGATATGAGCCAACCAACGGATCTTTCATGCGGCCCCCTGGTTACAAATGCGGCGCTCTCAGTGGAGAAGGATCGTTATCGGTCTGTGCGTGTTCCCCACATGGAGGGAAATTATTTTGTCCGAAGCTGTAAGGAGGTTGCACTAGAACAATTTATAAACTCCAGTCTAGCTTGGGATTTTCGGGAATATACCAAAGATCCCGTATCTGCGTGTCATCACTATTGGGCTTAGGACAAGCATCCCGGACACGAAAGGTCGTAGGTATTTTAACAGCACTCCCAAAAATCAAAGCATGTTGCTTGGGCAAAGACGGAAGACGCTTTAGAACTGTTTCCGATATAAAAGGCGTCATTTGTCTTATCTGAGAAAGGTCATCAGGGTTTTGAATTCGGTGAACTATAAAATTATTACACTGCGAGAGCACCGTTTTTGAGAGTTCGCTTGGTCTCTGCGAAGCCACCATCAAGAAAGCGCCATATTTACGACCTTCTTTAGCAATTCGATGAAAAATGACACTAGCATCTATAGCAAAACGACTGGAACGCTCAGAAATATAGCGATGGGCCTCTTCTAGCACTAGATGAACGGGCATCCTATTTCTAGGAATGGCGTAGCGCAAACGATCAAATATCAATCTTGAAACAACAGCAGAAACGAGCTCAACAATCTCGTCTGAGGCATCATTTAAATCAATAATGCATATTTGGCGCTCTTTGACATACTCTTTTCCGCTGGGTTCGATACCCAGAAGACGATCTACAAAATAGCCGGATTCCCTACAATGCTGCTCAATATCTCCAACTGGTGTACGAAGAAATTCGAAGTCGGGGTTATCAGAAACGGATTTCAGTCGCGTCACCAATTGCGAACAATACTCCCTTATTTGCTTATTGCCGTTCGACTCCTCATACAAAATCGCCAAATCAAGCGCGGACTGCAGGTATTCGAAAGAGAATGGGACGTTACCATAGGCGGGAAGCGTCGGTTCATCCTGGACATGAGAATTTAGGAGTTCTAGCAAAGCTTCATAGTTGACCGCACTATTTATTTTATCCCCGTCTTTGAACTTGCCAAAATCATTGTACAATCCACGCTTAACAGTTTGCCTTGAAATCTCTAAAGTTGAAAAAACCTGAAGAACAGCAAGAACGCGCCCCTCTTTACTTGGTATACTAGAATCGTCATGGAGAATAGCTAAAATAATCTTGGCCAACACATGATTCTGGAGATCGATTAGCGAGCCATTCGTCTCGGAAATTTCTTTGGATCTTGAGCCTTCACAGAAAAGAGTAGTAAGCCCGAGAGCAGCTTTTAGTACTGGCTGTTGTGTTTTTTCACTAGCTCTGAGCAAAAGAACCCATTCATCCACAGTCATAAACCAGTGTGGCAAAAGAAAGCGTTCTACTAAGCTAGCCCCTAAATACCCTTCTTCAATCCCCTCTGCCTCGGCGGCGGTTCTAGTAGCTTTAAAATAACTAGCGTAAATATGCCATGGCATATTTTCAAATGCTGCTCGATACTCACCGTTGACATCAAGGATGACAAACGAAGCGCCAATGGCCTTAAATTCTTCAGCCCGTATGAACACGGACTGAAGAATTGATGCCACGGTACATGACTTTCCACTTCCGGTATTACCTAGTACTGCGACGTGTCCGCCGAAAAAGGCATCGAGTTGCGCCTTAACGGGATAGTTCTTAAATACAGCCGATGTGCCAATCTCAAATACATGGGGCACCGTGCCACGCTTTTCCTCGCCTTGGGCATCAGCTTTCGTCACATCTTCAGCTAGTTGATCTACGTTGAAGATGCGATCTAAATCCTCGTCACGTGCATAGAGGGCGTCAGCGTAGAGTGGCGGGAAGGTTGAGACCCCGAACTTAAATAATCCCTCTTGGACGGGCATCGAGCCGACTGGCACCACATCGAGAAACTTGGCTGCCGTCGCCTTGTTCATTTCCGGTCCGGTTTCATACGCTGTCGACAAATCCTTTTCCCGAAGGCCAATGACTTCCAAAACTACATACTCAGATTGCGTTGGTACTATTAGACATGAGCCCAAGGTCGCTACGTAGTGCACATCATCGAAGCCAACAACAGTGAAATTGTCGCTCCCCCTATGTAGCTCAACGACCAAGCGATCAGCAGAAACACTAACGATCTTACCTATGGCTCGGCTAGCATCGTTACTCGACATCATGATCACCTTGCTGCTTCGAAAGCAACTTCTTAAGAACCTCACCTATGGCTCTATCTTCTTTCTGGTCAGCGCCGGTCGGCATTAAATCTTGCACCAAATTGCAAAAATAATGAGCTTTTTTGCCAGTTTCCTCGTCTTCACCCCAAATAAACCAGATCCTGGGATCGCCTAGCGACGCTAGCTCTCCGACCACTCGATTGCTTCCATCATCAGGGTTAAGAAAGACTATTAGTCTAAAACTAGGCAGAGTCAAACCCTGAAATATAATATTATTTATGTGTTCATCTCCAAAACTAAACCCCATTGCAAGAAGAACACTCTGATCTTGGACTATCTGACGTTGAAACTCACGAAACAT
Source organism: uncultured Salinicola sp. (assembly GCF_937921195.1). Taxonomy (NCBI): domain Bacteria; kingdom Pseudomonadati; phylum Pseudomonadota; class Gammaproteobacteria; order Oceanospirillales; family Halomonadaceae; genus Salinicola; species uncultured Salinicola sp. Next base: position 3,376 of record NZ_CALFQK010000215.1, on the reverse strand, counting down.
ATCAGAGTAAGGCGAACCAAAACTGGCCGTTTGCTTTGAGGGCGTTGGATAAATCATGACGCGATCTTGAATAGGATCAAGCTTCTCGGCCGACTCTCGTATTGGGAAAAGCCCACGTTCCTCCTCTGTCCAGTTTAGAGAGCCATGAAGCTTACAGAAGTGGATATAACCATCAACCGCCGCCCATCTTTTCGATGAAATATCAAGCTGCTCAGCTAGCGCTCTTCGATATGTAGAAGGATTAAATCGACGTTCGACGGTGCCAGAGAATCCGTTTGAATAAGGAATACTAGACCGGTCCATCGCCCTTTCATTAAAGAGGTCGTAATTCGTTGTAAAGACCCAAGGCGGCGAAAGACCACGAGAACGGGTAGCAAGAGATAGATAGAAGCGTCGGTAAAGTGAGACCACGGTCTCGTCGCCGTGGGCAAACTCGCCATCCGCACACTTCTTGAGGATAAACTTCTTCACCCCAGCGATAACAGCTTCAACAACAGGAAGCGCACTCTGAGCATCTTTTTTATCACTGGCAGTGCAAAACTGATGCGCAGTCATTAAAACTTCCATCATTCGTTCGATATTTTTTCGAAAGTCTGGATGTTCTAGATCGATTCCAAGCTTTTCTTTCAGAGTGCTTTTCTGCTCAAACGTGATATAGGCATCATCTTCGGGGAAATCAAAAGCTGTTGGGAAATTCGACTGAAACTCTCTCGCCAATGGCCCCATAGTTGGAATCCCAAGCTCTTCGCCATCCTCAACATATGACGAGCATCCCGAACCAATAAGAAACGATAAATTCTTAGACCCGAACACCTCGGCTAGATTACGCCTAATCACTACGGCCCGTTCTTCAAACGTCGCATCCGGATCAAGCTTGGAAAATTGGTCTTTATTGCCTTTTCTAAAATTAATCAAGCCATTACCTCCAAATATTTTGTTAACAGTTATGCTCTAAACTCCATTTTTTCGCTCAGGAGGTACGGCCACGATACTTTTTCGAAGAAGAGCTCTCCTTCTCGCCTTCATGATGCTGCAATACGGATAACCTTCTTTGATTAGTCGGTAAATTCAAGCTTACTGCAGCCTTATATGGAATACCTTTAGTATCAATCTGCCACATTCCGTTTCACTTCTCTATCGGCATCCCATCATCTTTGGTCGTGTAGGTAGCAAAGTGCATCATTGCGCATCGTTTTCTAGAGCCCCAAATCGCCCCACCGCCCCAGTGCTGGCGCGGCTCGCAGCAACCCGCATCACTGCATCAGAATCGACCCATTTAGCGCGCAGGCGGGGCGGGGAGTCGACAGCGCGCCGGCAGGTTACGCCGAGATGAGGGCAGGATGGTGGCCACAGGGGCGTGGCCACCCATTCGCCGCTGTCACCGCGAGAGCGACTCGATGATTTTGCAGTCGGCCACCGTGTCCGCCTGGCAGCATTGCTTGAGCCGGTCGAGTTCCCGTTCCAGTTGCTGTAGATCCTTCAGCCTCGACCTGACTCGCTCCAGCTGCTCGTGGATGATCGAGTCGACCTGCCCGCACGGTGCGTTCTCGTCATCGGCGAGCCCGAGTAACGATTTCACGTCTTCCAGGCTCAACCCCAGATGACGGGCGCGCTTTATGAAGATCAGGCGATCCCGCTCCCGATCCGTGTAGAGGCGATAGCCACCCTCCGTTCTGGTCACCGGCGAGAGTAGCTCCGCGCTTTCGTAATAACGGATGGTCACCGCCTTGGTGTCGGTGGCCTTGGCAAGCTGACCGATGGTTATCCGGGATTCCATGATGCTTGACCCTATAGCGGCTAGAACCTTCATGCTATCAGCCAATCATTCGAGGAGGCACTGGCATGGATTCCTGCTGCGAGAACAAGGCTGGCGAGCTGGCGCAATTGCGGGGCGCGCAGGCCAAGGTGTTGTACTGGGTGCTTGGTATCAACGGCTCGATGTTCGTGATCGAGTTCGTGGCGGGTTGGCTGATCGGGTCTACGGCGCTATTGGCAGACTCGCTCGATATGTTCGGCGACGCCACCGTCTACGTGCTGACGCTATACGCGCTGAACCGAAGTGATCGAACGCGAGCCGGCGCAGCGCTGGTCAAAAGCCTGTTCATGTTCGTATTCGGTCTAGCGGTCATTGCCGAGGCGATCCACAAGAGCGTGGTCGGCAGCGTGCCAGAGGCCGGCGCGATGGGGATCATGGGTATGCTGGCGCTGGCCGCCAACACGGTCTGTTTCATCATGCTGCTGCGCTATCGCTCGGCGGATCTCAACATGCGCTCGACCTGGCTCTGTTCGCGCAATGATCTCATCGCGAATACCAGCGTGGTTCTGGCTGCAATAGCCGTCGGCGTGACCGGCACGGTATGGCCCGATGTGGTAGTCGGTCTGGCCATTGCGGCGCTCTTCCTGCATTCAGCTTGGCAGGTCTCGACCGAGGCATGGGCGGCGTGGCGAAACACGGATCCAGACAAGGCAAACAAGCCTTCGATTCCCCCTGACAGGTCGGATGACGAGACCTGCTGCAAGTCCCGTTCGTCATGTTGTGCACGGTCACCCGACGCCAGGGTTTGACTGCCCACAGGGCGCGCTCAGGCGGCGGCTACGTTCGGGTGTCTTTGGGCCAGTCGCGGGCTGCGGCTGCCTACGCAGCCCACTCTTCCGACGTGATCGCATAGCGCTCGTGATCTCTCCATTCCCCATCGATTTTCAGGTACCGCGGGGAATACCCCTCCAAGCGAAAGCCCAGGGATTTGACCAGGCCAGCCGACCGCACATTGTCTGGCTGAATGTTGGCCTCCAGCCGATGAAGCTCGTGTTCGCCAAAGGCGCGGGAGATCACGGCGCTCAACGCTTCCTTCATCAGCCCTTTGCCCTGGTTCGGGCCGAGCGCGTAGTCACCGCGATACGCGGACTGGAGCGCGCCGCGAACGATGTCGTTGAGGTTTAGCCGCGTGAGACAGTGACGATTCCGGCCAACAGCATGGCTCCGCCGACCAGGAAACTGACGGTCAGCGGTTCATCAAGCAGCAGTGCGCCAAACATCACCCCGAAGATGGGCGACAGAAACGAGAATACCCCCAGCTGCGATGCCCAGTACCGGCGCAGTAGCGCGAACCACAGCAACAGCGCCGCGCAGGAGATCACCAGCGTCTGGAAGGCTAGGCTGGTAACGGCGATCCAACTGAATCGTATCGCCGCAAGATCGCCGCTGAACAGCGCCACCGGCAACAACAGCACGCCTGCGGTCAGCAGTTGATAACCCTGGGTCTGCAGCGGCGGCGCCTCCGAGAGTGAAGTACGCCGTAGCACCAACGTCGTGGCCGCCCAACTCATGCCCGCCAGCAGACCGAAGACATCCCCCACCAACATGGCACCAGCATTC
>NZ_CALFQK010000214.1:0-9220 GCF_937921195.1 uncultured Salinicola sp. | reverse complement strand
ACCTGGGCATCATCCAGAGCCTGATCAGCACCTGCAAGCTGCACGATATTACCCCGTACACATATCTGGTGGACGTGCTGCAACGCATCAGCCAGCACCCGGCCCTTGAAGTCAGCGACCTGACGCCCCGACTCTGGAAAACCCGGTTCGCCGAGAACCCGTTACGGGCGCTGATCGACCCATGTCATCCTGATCGCCAGAACCCACAGCCGGAGGCCACCGTTCATGCGCATTGATGACATGAGCATCGACCAGTTGCTGGAACTGAATCAGTATATCTGCCGACGCATTGATGAGCTCCGGGATCAGGCAAATCTCCAGGCGCTGAGTCAGTTGCGGGTTGGCCTGAAGGTGACCTTCGAGGGCCGGGAAGGCCCGGTATTGGGGATCGTCACCAAGATCAACCGCAAGAGTGTGATCGTGCTGGGCGAGGATGGCAGGAAGCAATACAAGGTCTCGCCGGAGTTATTAAGGCCCCTCCGTGACGTGAAGTAGGTCAACTACGTCTTGGAATGAACGCTTACGTTTTAACGGCTCTTGGACGCGGACCTGCAAGCTGGTCGCAGCCCCATCCCAGCAAAAACAATACGGTGGCAGATGCTAGCACATAGGGAAACAGTTCTCCCCAAGTTAGCGACTCCAGGTTGCCCAACACCACTGCGACACCGATACCCAACGGTGAGACCAGCGGCGCCAGGGTGAAGCCTCGCAAGGTTGCTAACAACATGCGACGACGACGCACTTCCTGCACCCACACTCTCCCCTGAGCAGCGCCGAGGGTATTGGCCTTGTCAATCATCGACATGAACAGATTCAATACACCAAAATTCAGCACGATGCCAAACAATGTGGAACCCAACGAGAGCATCGGATAACGCCAGGTCGGTGGCTGCATCAACAGACTCTGACCACAGCGATGAATTAGCTTTGAGCGATAGGCAGGGAGGCGCAATAAGGCCAGTACGGTCATAAACGCCGCGAGGAAAACGAATCCAGCTGCCGCCTCATGCAGCACTACCCAAGGAGCAGGGAGCCACCAAATGGCGAAAAGAGACATTAGGATGCAGGCAATAACCAAGAGGCGCGCCATCGAACTGAATCGAGGCCATCCCAACAAAAGAAACAACACCAACAGCAACTGAGCCAAGCTTGCGATAATTAATGCGCCACTCAACATGTGCGCAATTGCCAGCACCACAATACCTGCAAGCAGGTGACTAGTCCATTTGGTTGTAACCAGATCTCTTCCAAAAAATTTCACCGGCAATCAGCCTCCCTGGCAACAGGAGAGCCGGCCTCAAATGGTGGCCGGCTCGATTCCCTTACGCACCGGTCGATCCCACCGACCGGTGCAATATCACGGGCACTATGCCCTTGGCATCATGTACTGGACTCATCTACGCTTCGTTTCGGTTCTTTGCGTGCCGTAATGAGGCGATAGATGGCCAGCGAAATGGAGCCGACCGTTAGAGCAATAAAGAACCAAGTGATCGGACCGCGCACAAAGATCGACAGGTCGTTGGAGCCAATCAGCAGTGAGCGACGCAGGTTATCTTCGAACATCGGACCCAGGATAAAACCAATCAAGAAGGGAGCTGCTGGTATCCCGGTACGATTGAACACATAGCCGAGCAGTCCAAAGGCCAACATCAACCACACATCGAAGGTATCATTATTGACCGCATATGCCCCATACACACAGAACATCAGCACGATCGGAAAAAGAATCGCCTTGGGAATATCAGCAATCAGCGAAAAATAGCGAATTGCTGCGTTACCAACGAACAGCAAGATCACTGAACTCAGCATGATCCCCAGGAACAGCGCATAGATCAGAGGGAGATTTTCCTGGAACAGGATCGGTCCCGGCGTCAAGCCATGGACCATGAAGGCACCCAGGATAATGGCCGTAATGACGTCACCGGGAATACCCAGCGACAGCAGCGGAATCATGGTGGCACCAGCCACGCCGTTGTTCCCCGCCTCTGAGGCGGCAACACCTTCCACCTCTCCCTTCCCAAACTTATCGCGATTGGGGGAACGCCGCTTGGCATCACTGTAAGAGATGAACGCTGCCGCGGTAGCGCCTGTCCCAGGAATAGCGCCAATCACCACGCCAATCAGGCTACCACGAACAATGCTCTTGATGCTTCGCTTAAACTCAGCCATTGTCACGCCGACGCCGCTCGCCTTCGCGCGCAGGTGCGGGACCACTTTCTTTCGGTAGAATTCGATAATCTCAGGAATCGCAAAAAGCCCAATCAACAGCGGAATGAACGAGATACTGTCCATCAGGTTATAATTATTAAAGGTCAGCCGCTGAGAGCCAAACACTGAATCCAACCCTACCAATGAGAGCAGGATGCCCAGCAGGGCCGCAATCAGCCCCTTGATCATGGAGCCACTGGCCAGCGATATAATGATGGTCAGTGAGAAGCAAATCAGCCAGAAAAACTCTGGGGCACCAAAGTTGAGCGCTATCTTGGCCAGATAGGCGGCAAAGAAGATGAGCGCAATATTAGAGATAAAGTCTGCAATGACAGAGGAGTAGAGCGCCATCTTTAGCGCTTTTTTCGCATTCCCCTGCTGGGCAAGCGGATAGCCATCCAGCAACGTACAGGCCGATGCCGGCGATCCCGGCGTACGGATCAGAATCGCGGTAATCGAACCGCCATACATGCCCCCCTTATAGATCCCCACAAGCAACAGGATGGCGGCCACCGGCTCCATGGAGAATGTAAAGGGTAGCGCCAGGGCCACCGCCATGGTGGCGGTAAGACCAGGGATCGAGCCGACGGTGACACCAACCACCACCCCTACCGCTATCGCGATAAAGTTCTCTGTCGCAAGGAATAACTGTAGTACTTCAGTAATATTATCCATATCTCACCAGATCTTGAGGATGGCCATCGGATCAGAACGGCAGCATCGGAAGCGGAACGTTCATGACCTCGGTAAACAGCAGCGATACGCCTACCGGGAAGGCAACGGCCAGACTGTAGACCCGCAAGGTGCGCACAGGATGGGCGACAAACAGGATCAGAGTGGCGAGAATTCCGCTAATGATGGCGCCCAGCATCTCGAACAGGCCAACATATACCACTAGTGCCAACACCATCAGCGCAAAACGTAACCATGGACCACGCTCGAAGCGACGCCCGCTCTCCTCACCATCGTCAGCGACCAGCACCCCTTGGATAATCATGAGGGCTGAAAATACCACGAGTAGCCACCCGACGATGGTCGGCAGCCAGCGCGGCGACATCATCGGATTCTGCAGAATGGGCGGTTCTCCAATGTGATTGGGAATCAAATACAGTAAAAGCAGCAGCGAAAAGCACAGCAGCAGCACTCCAGCGACCACATCCAAGGAATCTTTGACCAGCATGCGGTGGGAAGGGTGAGACTTCGTCATCGGGAAAAACCCTTTCACGTGTAAAAACTCCGCATGGAAACCACTGAGGCGAGGGCAACGTGCCCTCGCCTCACCATGCCGTGACAGAAAAGTGACTTACTCCTGGCGAATACCGGCCTCCGCCGCCACTCCATCCCAGCGGGTCACTTCATCGGCGACAAAGGCCTTGAAATCGTCGCCAGCAACAGTTCCCTTCTCCCCTCCCAGCTGCTCTACGAAGCTGGTGAACTCCTCACGCTCCATTACTTTTTGGAGAGCTTCCTGCATCGTGGCGAAAGCCTCGTCAGGGAAGGAGCTGTGAGCGATCAGACCAAACCAAGCAGTGGTGACAAACTGATCAAGATTATACTCGCCGATCTCTTTCAAAGTCGGCACATCGGGGAGATACTCCGAACGCTCTTCGGAGGTCACAGCCAGTGCCCTGAGGTCACCTGACTGGATGTGAGAGAATACCGTGGGCATGTTCTCGAAGGAGACGTCAACGTCCCCACCGAGGAGAGCCGGCAACGCCGCGCCACTGCCAGCAAATGGCACGTTTGTCATATTCGAGCCTGTCAGCGTCTTGAACAGCTCACCAGACATATGCACAGAACTACCTACACCGGGACTGCTGAATGACATGTTCTGGTCTTGAGCGGCCTCGATGAACTCCACCACGCTCTCGTACGGGCTGTTGGCCGGAACCACCATGACATTTGGGATATCCAGCATGTTCTGGATAAACACAAAGTCCTCAACCGGGTCGTAGGCCAGGTTGGGATAGATGGCAGCACCAATGGTGTGGCCGGGTGAAGCCATCAGGATAGTATGAGCAGCATCGCGACCACCGCGGGCAAGCCGGCCGGTGGCCACCGTGGAGCCAGCACCTGGGCGATTTTCTACTACCACATTCGCACCAATCTCATCCTTCAGCAGGTCCGCCACTCGTCGCGACAGAACGTCGGTAGTGCCGCCGGGCCCATAGGGCACCACCAAGCGGACGTCACCAGTAGGCCATTCCGATGCTTGAGCGCTGGAGACGGCCAGCGTCAGCGCCACTGCGCCGCCACAGGTTGCCACGCAGAGTGCGTTGAGCAGCTTATTCATATTTTGCTCCTTCATAATTGAAATGAACGCTATGCGGACTTTTGATTCGCATTTAGTCCGTAGACTACTTTGCTATGCCGAAGGCCAGGTATGCGACTTTAGCCGCAACCCCCGACCCACCCCTTCCCTGACTTAAGGTTTTTTGCTTTGACATTCATGGGGTTACGGCTCGCTCCACCTTCGTGATCAAGCTCATCAGACCCATTCGCTTGTAGTGGCCAACAACACATGACCCCAGCAGAATGCTAGGACGGGTCCTCAAACCCTCTCGATCAAGGTCGCAATGCCCTGACCCACGCCCACACACATGGTGCACAGGGCGTATCGCTTGCCGCTCTTCTGCAGCTCGTGGGCCGCGGTCAGCAGCAGGCGGGCGCCGGACATGCCCAGCGGGTGGCCCAGCGCGATGGCGCCGCCGTTGGGGTTGACCCGCGGGTCGTCGTCGGCAATCCCCAGTTCGCGCAGGCAGGCGAGCGCTTGGGCGGCGAAGGCCTCGTTGAGCTCGATCACGTCGATCTCGTCCAGCGACACGCCGGTGCGCGCGAGCAGCTTCTGCACCGCGGGCATCGGGCCGATGCCCATGATGCGCGGCTCGACGCCGGCGGTGGCCATGCCGAGGATCTTCGCCATGGGGGTGAGGCCGTGCTGCTCCACCGCAGCGGCACTGGCCACCAGCATGGCGGCGGCGCCGTCGTTGACCCCGGAGGCGTTGCCGGCGGTGACGCTGCCACCTTCCCGGAACGGCGTCGGTAGCCCGGCGAGCTTCTCGAGCGTCGTCGCACGCAGGTGCTCGTCCTGGTCGAAGCGCAGCGGTTCCTGCTTGCGGCGCGGAATCTCGATGGCAGTGATCTCCAGCGCGAAGCGGCCGGCGGCCTGGGCGGCAGCGGCCTTCTGCTGGGAGCGCAGGGCGAAGGCGTCCTGGTCCTCGCGGGAGATCTTGAACTGTTCGGCCACGTTCTCGGCGGTCTCCGGCATCGAGTCGACGCCGTAGGCTTTCTGCATCAGCGGGTTGATGAAACGCCAGCCGATGGTGGTGTCCTCGATCTGCTGGCCCCGGGAGAAGGCGCTGTCGGCCTTGCCCATCACGTAGGGGGCCCGGGACATCGACTCCACGCCACCGGCCAGCGCCAGGTCCATCTCGCCGGCCTTGATGGCGCGAAAGGCGGTGCCCACCGCGTCCATGCCGGAGCCGCACAGGCGGTTCAGGGTGGTGCCGGGGATGGATACCGGCATGCCCGCCAGCAGCAGCGACATGCGCGCCACGCTGCGGTTGTCCTCGCCGGCCTGGTTGGCGCAGCCCATGAAGACCTCTTCGATGGCGGCAGGGTCGAGATTCGGCGTCTCGGCCAGCACCGCCTTGAAGATGGTGGCCGCCAGGTCGTCGGGGCGCACGCTGGAAAGGGTGCCGCCGAAGCGGCCCACGGCGCTGCGCCGCGGATGGCAGAGGAATACGTCGCTCATAACATGCTCCATATTAGAAACTTAGGTTCACATATTGGGATAGTTGGGCCCGCCGCCGCCCTCGGGCGCCACCCAGGTGATGTTCTGGGCCGGGTCCTTGATGTCGCAGGTCTTGCAGTGCACGCAGTTCTGGAAGTTGATCTGGAACTGCGGCTTGACGTCGTCCCCCTCGATCACTTCGTAGACCCCGGCCGGGCAGTAGCGCTGGGCGGGCTCGGCATACTCGGGCAGGTTGTCGCGGATCGGAAGCTCCGGGTCCGCCAGGCGCAGGTGGCAGGGCTGGTCCTCCTCGTGGTTGGTGCTCGACAGGAACACCGAGGAGAGCTTGTCGAAGGAGAGCTTGCCGTCGGGCTTGGGGTAGTCGATCTTCTCGATTGCGGCGGCGGGCTTGAGCGCCGCGTGATCCGGCGTGGTGTCGTGGACGTTGGGCAGCTTGCCGCCGAGCAGCTGGTTGAGGAAGTTGTAGGCGCCGCCGCCCACGGTGCCGTACTTGTGGATCGCCGGGCCGAAGCTGGCACTCCCCTTTAGCTCGGCGTAGGCCCAGCTGGACTCCCACATGACATTGAAGGTCGTTAGCTCGTGCCCTCCTTCATCACCTGCACTGATGGCCTCGAAGACCGCCTCGGCGGCCACCAGGCCGGACTTCATGGCGGTGTGCAGCCCCTTGATCTTGGCGAAGTTCAAGGTGCCGGCGTCGCAGCCGATCAAGAGGCCACCCGGGAAGGACATCTTGGGCAGACAGTTGAGGCCGCCCTTGGTGATGGCGCGGGCGCCATAGGCGATGCGCTTGCCGTCCGCGAGGTGTTTGGCCAGCACCGGGTGGTGCTTCATGCGCTGGAACTCGTCGAAGGGCGACAGCCAGGGGTTGCGGTAGGAGAGGTCCATGATCAGGCCCACCACCACCTGCTGGTTCTCGGCGTGGTAGAGGAACCAGCCGCCGTGGGTGGACTTGTCGAGCGGCCAGCCGGAGCCGTGGAGGACCAGGCCGGGCTCGTGCTGCTCGGCGGGGATGTCCCACAGCTCCTTCAGGCCGATGCCGTAGTGCTGGGGGTCGCGGCCGGCGTCGAGGTCATATTCCCGGATCAGCCGCTTACCGATATGGCCGCGGGCGCCCTCGGCGAACAGGGTGTACTTGGCGCGCAGCTCCATGCCTGGCATGTAGCTGTCCTTGGGCTCGCCGTCGGCGCCCACGCCCATGTCGCCGATCAGGATGCCCTTGACCACCCCCTCCTCGACGATCGCCTCCTGGGCGGCGAAGCCGGGGAAGATCTCCACGCCCAGGCCCTCGGCCTGCTCGGCCAGCCAGCGGCACAGGTTGCCGGCGCTGATCACATAGCGGGTGAGGTCTCCGCCGGTGTTATGCATGGACTTCGGCACCAGGGCGTTGGGCAGCTTCTGGGCCTTCTCGGCATCCTTGAGCAGGTAGAGCTCGTCGCGGATCGCTGGGGTGGTCAGCGGCGCGCCGCGCTCCTCCCAGTCGGGGAAGAGCTCGGCCAGGGCGCGGGGCTCGAAGACGGCGCCGGAGAGGATATGGGCGCCCACCTCGGAGCCCTTCTCTACCACGCAGACGCTGAGCTCCTGCTCGGCGGCATTGGCCTGCTGCATCAGCCGGCACGCCGCGGCCAGCCCCGAAGGCCCGGCGCCGACGATGACCACATCGAAGTCCATCGAATCGCGTTCGGTTACCGATGTCATGAAAAGTCCCACTGTCGAAGAATAAAGCCGACGGGTCAGAGTTCGACTCCTTCCCGCCGGCAAGCCGAGAGAGCTTTTGGCCTCGGCGTCATGATGATCAGGGGTTGCGGGAGGGTTAGAGACGCCCCTCAAGCTCCGGCAGCGCCTGGAAGAGGTCGGCGACCAAGCCATAGTCGGCCACCTGGAAGATCGGCGCCTCCTCGTCCTTGTTGATGGCGACGATCACCTTGGAGTCCTTCATGCCGGCCAGGTGCTGGATGGCACCCGAGATACCCACGGCGATGTAGAGCTCAGGCGCGACGATCTTGCCGGTCTGGCCCACCTGCATGTCGTTGGGCACGAAGCCGGCGTCCACCGCGGCGCGCGAGGCACCGATGGCCGCGCCCAGCTTGTCGGCGATGCCGTCGAGCAGCTTGAAGTTCTCGCCGTTGCCCATGCCGCGGCCACCGGAGATCACCACCCGGGCGGCACCCAGCTCGGGGCGGTCGGACTTGGCCAGCTCTTCCTTGAGGAAGGTGGACTGGGCGTTGTCGGCCACGACGTCCACCGCCTCGACGGCGGCACTGCCACTCTCGGTCCCTCTATCAGGGCAGGCATCGAAGCCGGTGGTGCGCACGGTGATCACCTTGAGGGCGTCCTCGCTCTGCACGGTGGCGATGGCGTTGCCGGCGTAGATCGGGCGCTTGAAGGTGTCCGGGGACTCCACCGCGATGATCTCGGAGATCTGGGCGACGTCCTTCAGGGCGGCGACGCGGGGCAGCACGTTCTTGCCGGTGGTGGAGGCGGCCGCCAGCAGGTGGGTGTAATCGCCGGCCAGCTCGTTGAGCAGCGCCGCGGTGGGCTCGGCCAGCAGGTGGGCGTAGGCGGCGTGGTCGGCCACGCGCACGCGGGAGACGCCGTCCAGCCTGGCGGCGGCCTCGGCGATGGCGGCGACGCCTTCGCCGGCCACCAGCACATCGATATCGCCACCGCTCTCTTTGACAATCTGCTTGGCAGCGGAAACCACATGGGCGGTGGCGCAGGCCAGGGCGCCGTCGTGATGTTCAGCGAGTACCAGAATGCTCATGAGATCAGCTCCTATCAAAGCACTTTGGCTTCGTTCTTGAGTTTGTCGACCAGCTCATCCACGGAGCCCACCTTGACGCCGCCCTGGCGCTCGGCCGGCGGCTCGACCTTGAGCAGCTTGACCTTGGAGGCCACCTCGACACCGAGATCCGCCGGGGTCTTGACGTCCAGGGGCTTCTTCTTGGCCTTCATGATGTCCGGCAGCTTGGCATAGCGCGGCTCGTTCAGGCGCAGGTCGGTGGTGATGATGGCGGGCAGGCTCAGCTCGACGGTCTGCAGGCCGCCGTCGACCTCGCGGGTCACCTGGAACTTCTCCCCCTCGACCTTCACCTCGGAGGCGAAGGTGCCCTGGGGCAGGCCGGTGAGGGCCGCCAGCATCTGGCCGGTCTGGTTGTTGTCGGTGTCGATGGCCTGCTTGCCGAGGATCACCAGGCCCGGCTGCTCCTCCTCGGCCACCTTGGCCAGCGCCTTGGCGGCGCCCAGCGACTCGACCCGCTC
>NZ_CALFQK010000213.1:0-18963 GCF_937921195.1 uncultured Salinicola sp. | reverse complement strand
TCCGAGTCTTGATCCAAGATCGACTGTGGCTGAGGATGCGCGGGAACTGCAATCTTTGCGGAGAATGCTGTGCGTGGTTTCGGGTGCTTTGGATGGGCTGTTTGTGGAGGCCGCGGCGCGGCGAGCCGACGCGGCGCGGGTGCTGTTCATCGGGGGGCGAGCCGAGGACCACAACACCCGGGAGCGTATCGAAGGCTTTCGCCAGGCCCATGAGAGGCGCGGCCTGGCAACGAAGCCCACGGATATCGTGCCCTGCGATTATGCCGCCGAGAAGGCCCAGGCAGCGCTCGGGGCCTACGTCGAGCGCGAGGGACATCTGCCCGCGGCGATGTTCGTCAACTCCACGATCTCGCTGGAAGGGATCGTGCGCTGGCTGCGTCTGGGCGGGCACGATATGAACGACATCATCATGGGCTGCTTCGACTGGGATCCGCTGGCGGCAGCCTTCCATCCGCGCCTGATCATGATGCGCCAGGACGTTTCCACGATGATCGCGCGCCTCTTCGACTGGATCGACACCCCGCCTGAGGATCCAACGATGCGCCTGGAGGTCATGCCGGAGATCATCGGTCACTCTGCGGCAGTCCCGGGGCGCGGATAGCCTCGCGCTCTCGTCGGTTCGGCGCCGTCCGGGCCGCCCCTCGAACGGCAGCGGCGATCCTCTCTGTCGCAAATCGCAATGTCATGTCGCAAACACGCCCGAGCGTGACGTCGCAGAACATCATGGCCCCAAGGGTGGACGATACCATCGCGGAAAATCATCGACCCGAGGGTCGATACCGCCGTCCGCCGTGGCGTAGAGAGGGTCCCCATGCAACGTTATTCCGGTTTCAGCCTGGTCAAGCACGCGCTCAGTCATCACGAGAACTGGCAGCGTCACTGGCGCAATCCCACCCCCAAGAAGCGCTACGATGTGATCATCGTCGGCGGTGGCGGCCACGGTCTGGCGACGGCCTACTACCTCGCCAAGGAGTTCGGCGTCACCAATGTGGCGGTGATCGAGAAGGGCTGGCTGGGTGGCGGTAATACTGCGCGCAACACCACCATCGTGCGTTCCAACTATCTTTGGGACGAGGCGGCACGGCTCTACAACCACTCCCTCGATCTGTGGAAGGGGCTGTCCCAGGATCTCAACTACAACGTGATGTTCTCGCAGCGCGGCGTGCTCAACCTGGCGCACACCCTGCAGGACATGCGTGACGTGCAGCGCCGGGTCAATGCCAACCGTCTCAACGGCATCGACAGCGAGGTGGTGACCCCCGAGCAGATCAAGGAGATCGAACCGGCGCTGGATATCTCCAAGAGCGCGCGTTACCCGATCATGGGCGCCTCGTGGCAGAAGAGCGCCGGGGTCGCGCGTCACGACGCGGTGGCCTGGGGCTTCGCCCGTGGCGCCGACGCGCTGGGCGTCGATCTGCTGCAGAACACCGAGGTGACCGGCTTCAAGATCCGTGATGGCCAGGTCTACGGCGTGCACACCAACCGCGGCGACATCGAAGCGCACACGGTGGGCTGCGTGGCCGCGGGCAACTCCGGCGTGCTGGCCAAGATGGCCGGGCTCAAGCTGCCGCTGGAGTCGCATCCGCTGCAGGCACTGGTTTCCGAGCCACTCAAGCCGATTCTCAACACCGTCACCATGTCCAACCACGTGCACGGCTACGTCAGCCAGTCCGACAAGGGCGACCTGGTGATCGGCGCGGGGATCGACGGCTACCTGGGTTACGGCCAGCGCGGCAGCTTTCCCACCATCGAGCACACCCTGCAGGCGATCGTCGAGATGTTCCCGATGTTCTCGCGGGTGCGCATGAACCGGCAGTGGGGCGGCATCGTCGATACCTGCCCCGACGCCTGCCCGATCCTGTCCAAGACCAAGGTCAAAGGACTCTATTTCAACTGCGGCTGGGGCACCGGTGGTTTCAAGGCCACCCCCGGCTCCGGACACGTTTTTGCAGCCAGTCTGGCTAAAGGGGAAATGCACCCCATCGCGGCGCCGTTCTCCATCGACCGGTTCAATACCGGCGCTTTGATCGATGAACACGGCGCCGCCGGCGTGGCGCACTGAGGAGAGCACACCATGTTTCATATCTTCTGTCCCTACTGCCAGGAGTACCGCGAGGAAGAGGAGTTTCATCCCAGCGGTCAGGCACACCTCGTCCGGCCGGCCGATCCCGCCAGCGTGAGCGACGAGGAGTGGGGCGACTACCTGTTCTTCCGTGACAACCCGCGCGGTATCCACCACGAGATGTGGGTGCACCGCCTGGGCTGTCGCAAGTTCTTCAATATCACCCGCGACACCGCGACCTACGAGATTCTCGAGACCTATCGCATGGGCGAGCAGCCGAGCATCACCGCCGCCAACGCCGAGGTCCGCCGCGAGCAGGGCGTGCAGACCGCCGACGGCGGCTGGCAGACCGTGGGCGCACAGCCCGAGAACAGCCGGCTCAACGAGGAGACGCCGTCATGACCCAGTCCAACCGTCTCAATCAGGGCGGGCGCATCGACCGCTCGCGGCGGCTGTCGTTCACCTTCAATGGCCAGCAATATACCGGCTTCGCCGGAGACACCCTGGCCTCCGCGCTGCTGGCCAACGGCGTGGATATCGTCAACCGCAGCTTCAAGTATTCGCGTCCGCGCGGAATCGCCGCCGCCGGGCCCGAAGAGCCCAACGCCATCGTCCAGCTCGGCGCCAGCGAGGCCGCCCAGGTGCCCAACGTGCGTGCCACCCAGCAGGCGCTGTATGACGGCCTGGTGGCACGCGGTACCAACGGCTGGCCGAACGTGCAGCGCGATGTCATGAGCTGGGTCGGCAAGCTGGGTGGCAGCTTCATGCCGCCGGGCTTCTACTACAAGACGTTCATGGCCCCGGCCTCGATGTGGATGACCTACGAGAAGTTCATCCGCAAGGGGGCCGGCCTCGGTCGCGCGCCTACCGAAGCCGACCCGGATATCTACGACCATTTCAATCAGCACTGCGACGTGCTGGTGATCGGTGCCGGCCCCGCCGGGCTTGCCGCCGCGCTCTCCGCCGCCCGTGCCGGCGCGCGGGTGATCCTGTGCGACGAGCAGGAAGAGATGGGCGGTTCGCTGCTCGACAGCCGTGAATCGATCGACGGCGCCCCGGCCAGCGCCTGGGCCGAGCAGGTGGTTGCCGAACTCTCCGGCCTGGCCAACGTCACGCTGCTGCCGCGTACCACCGCCAACGGCTATCACGACCACAACTTCGTCACCCTGCACGAGCGGCGCACCGAGCACCTCGCCGATACCGCCGCGGGCGCCGGTCGCGAGGGCGAAGTGCGTGCACGGCTGCACCGGGTGCGTGCCGGCCGCGTGGTACTGGCCAGCGGCAGCCACGAGCGCCCGCTGGTCTACGCCAACAACGATGTGCCCGGCAACCTGGTGGCAGGGGCGGTCTCCGTCTACATCCGCCGCTTTGGCGTGGTGCCGGGGCAGCGTCTGGTGCTCTCCACCAACAACGATCATGCCTACCGCGCGGCGCTGGACTGGCAGGAGGCCGGCCGCGAGGTGGTCGCGGTAGTCGACTCGCGCGCCAAGCCGGACGGCGATCTGGTCAAGCAGGCCCGCGACGCCGGTATCCGCGTCATCACCGGCAGCGCCGTGATGGAGGCCACCGGCAGCCAGCGCGTCAGCGGTGCCAAGGTGGTGGCGATCGACACCGAACGCTTCGTGGTGACCGGTAAGGTCGAGACGCTCGAGTGCGATACCATCGCCAGCTCCGGCGGCTACAGCCCGGTGGTCCACCTGGCCTCGCACACCGGCAAGCGCCCGCAGTGGCGCGATGACCTGCTCGGCTTCGTGCCCGGTGAGGTCAAGGGCATGCATTTTGCCGGCGGCGTTCATGGGGTCTATGCCCTCGGCGAGACGCTCACCGACGGCGCCGACGTGGGGGCCGAGGCGGTGCGTGCGGCAGGCTTCGAGGAGGCCGCGGCGATCGCGGTGCCCGAGGTCGCGGTGCGCCAGGAGTCGCCGACCAGCGCGCTCTATCAGATCCCCCACGAGAAGCCGCCGCTGCGCGCGCCCAAGCAGTTCGTCGATCTGCAGAACGATGTCACCGCAGCCGCCGTGGAGCTGGCGACCCGGGAGGGCTTCGAGTCGATCGAGCACGTCAAGCGCTACACCGCGCTGGGCTTCGGCACCGACCAGGGCAAGCTGGGCAACATCAACGGCATGGCGATCGCCGCGCGCTGCCTCAATCGCTCGATCCCCGAGGTGGGCACCACGGTCTTCCGTCCCAACTACACCCCGGTCAGCTTCGGCGCCATTGTCGGCCGCCACTGCCGCGAGCTGTTCGATCCCGAGCGCTACACCGCGCTGCACCAGTGGCACGTGGAGAACGGCGCCGAGTTCGAGGATGTCGGCCAGTGGAAGCGCCCCTGGTATTTTCCACAAAAACGCCGCGCCGACGGTCAAGAGCGTCTGGAGACGATGCATGAGGCGGTGGCGCGCGAGTGTCTGGCGGTGCGCCGCGGCGTGGGTATCCTCGACGCCTCGACCCTGGGCAAGATCGACATCCAGGGGCCGGATGCGCGTGAGTTCCTGGGCCGGGTCTACACCAACAAGTGGGCCAAGCTGGCACCGGGGCGCGTGCGCTACGGGCTGATGTGCAAAGACGACGGCATGCTGATGGACGACGGTACCACCAGCTGCCTGGCCGAAAACCACTTCCTGATGACCACCACCACCGGCGGCGCCGCCGGCGTGCTGGAGTGGCTGGAGCTGTGGCATCAGACCGAATGGCCGGAACTGCAGGTCTACTTCAATTCGGTCACCGACCACTGGGCGACCATGACCGTGACCGGTCCGGACGCGCGCAAGCTGATGTCGGAAGTGACCGATATCGATCTCGACCGTGAGCAGTTCAAGTTCATGGACTGGAAGGAGGGCAAGGTCGCCGGCGTCCCGGCGCGGGTGTTCCGTATCTCCTTCACCGGTGAGCTGGCGTTCGAGATCAACGTCCAGGCCAACTACGCCATGCACGTGTGGAAGGCGCTGTTCGCCCACGGCGAGAAGTACGACCTCACGCCCTACGGCACCGAGACCATGCACGTGCTGCGTGCCGAGAAGGGGCTGATCATCGCCGGTCAGGACACCGATGGCTCGGTGACCCCGGAGGATCTGGGCATGCACTGGGCGGTGGGTTACGACAAACCGTTCTCGTGGATCGGCCAGCGCGCGCTGACGCGTCCGGACACCGCCCGCGAGGATCGCAAGCAGCTGGTGGGGCTCAAGCCCAAGGACCCCAAGGTGGTCCTCGAGGAGGGAGCGCAGATCGTGCTCGACCCCGAGCAGAAGATTCCCATGACCATGATGGGCCACGTCACCTCGAGCTATTACAGCCCGGTACTGGAGAGCGGCTTCGCGCTGGCGGTGCTCAAGGGCGGACGCAACCGGATGGGCGAGACCGTCTATCTGCCGATGTCCGATGGCAGTGTCCACCAGGCCGAAGTCGTGAGTACCGTCTTCATCGATCCCAAGGGAGAGCGCCAGAATGTCTGAAGCCCGTTCTGAAGATAATGGCGGCAACGCCGCCACTTTCGATACGCATCCGGGCGCTGACGCCGGCGTCACCCCCGAGTCGCCGCTGCAGTGGAGCCGGGTACAGGGGCGCGTCACCGAGGAAGGTGGCGCCGCCGAGCAGATCCGAGTGGTCGAACGGCCGTTCCTCGGTCATCTGGTGCTGCGCGGCGGTGCCATCACCCTCGACGAGGCGGTGCGTGCCGAGCTCGGCGTGAGCCTGCCGGGCAAGCCGCTGGGGCTGGTGCTCGACGCCGAGGGCAGCCGTTCGGTGCAGTGGGTCTCGCCGGACGAGTGGCTGGTGATCGTGCCCGCTGGCGAGGAGTTCGAGCTGGAGAATCGGCTGCGCGCGCGGCTGGGGGATGCCCACTTCGCCATCGTCAACGTTGGCGGCGGCCAGACCCTGCTGGAGCTCTCCGGCGAGAAGGCGCGCGAGCTGCTGATGAAGTCGGTCACCTACGACGTCCACGAGCATGGGCTGACGGTGGGCAAGGCGGTAGGCACCGTCTTCGCCAAGACCAGCGTGGTGCTGCGGCGTCCCAGCGAAGAGCGCTTCGAGCTGGTGGTGCGGCGCAGCTTCGCCGACTACTGCGTGCGCTGGCTGCGGGATGCCGGGCGCGAGTACGGGCTGCGCGTGGAATCCGCGTCGCACTGACGATACAAGGCCCCTGCGACAGTAGGGGCCAGGCCTGGCTGGAGCCAACATGCACTCTGAAAACAACAGCTGGATTCTGTCCGCCCAGTGCCCGAGCCGGCTGGGCACGGTGGACGTGGTGACCCGTTTTCTCAAGGAGCAGGGCTGCTACATCACCGAGCTGCACTCCTTCGACGACTACCGCGGCGGACAGTTCTTCATCCGCGCGGCCTTTCTCCCCGAGCAGGCCGATTTCGACGGCGACGACTTCCGCGGGCAATTCGACGCGCGGGCGTCGGCGTTCGACATGCACTTCGAGCTGACCCCGCCGGACTATCGCCTGCCGGTGGTGATCATGGTCTCCAAGACCGACCACTGCCTCAACGATCTGCTCTATCGCTATCGCACCGGGCAGCTGGCGATCGATGTGCGTGCCATCGTCTCCAACCATCCGGATCTAGAGCCGTTGGCGGCGTGGCATGGGCTGCCCTATCACCATCTGCCGATCACCCCGGAGACCAAGGCGGAGCAGGAGGCCGAGGTGCGCCGGGTGGTCGAGGAGAGCGGGGCGGAGCTGGTGATCCTGGCGCGCTACATGCAGGTGCTGTCGCCCGAGCTGTGCCACCACTTCGCCGGCCGCGCGATCAATATCCACCACTCGCTGCTGCCCGGCTTCAAGGGTGCCAAACCCTACCACCAGGCCTACGAGAAGGGCGTGAAGCTGGTCGGCGCCACTGCCCACTACATCAACGACGATCTCGACGAGGGGCCGATCATCGCTCAGGGCGTCGAGGCGGTCGACCATGCCCACTACCCGGAAGATCTGGTGGCGCGTGGACGCGACATCGAGTGCCTGACCCTGGCGCGGGCGGTGCGCTACCACCTGCAGAAGCGCGTCTTCCTGCATGCCGGGCGCACGGTGGTGCTCTCCGGCTGAGCGCGCCTCGGCGCATCCCGCCGGCGCCTGTCGAAAAGCTGAAAAAGCCCGTGTTTCCACGGGCTTTTTTCCTTGCTCTGCCATTGGCGGCGGGCCACAATGCGCGGGCACGGAAGGGGAGTATCCCACCGCCGGCGCCGCGTGCGCCGCCGGTTCGATGATGTCGTCAGCACGGGCCACATTGCCCCGGTATCATCGGTTGTTCGGGCACCCAGCGGGTGCCGCGGTCAGCGGGAGAGACTTTCGGTGACGTTCACCGTCAACCGGAGGTTTCCCTATGCACGTACCCGTCTGGGTCTGGCTGGCGACTGTCGCCGGCATCGCCGCACTCTTCATCTTCGATTTCTACGCCCATGTGCGTAAGCCCCACGATCCCACCTTCAAGGAAGCGGCCTGGTGGTCGGTCTTCTTCATCGCGCTGGCGGTGATCTTCGGTGGCGGTCTGTGGTGGGTCTGGGGCGCGCAGCATGGCGCCGAGTACTTTGCGGGTTTCATCACCGAGAAGAGCCTGTCGGTCGACAACCTGTTCGTGTTCCTGATCATCATGGCCAAGTTCGCGGTGCCGCGCGCCTACCAGCAGAAGGCGCTGTTGATCGGCATCGTGATTGCGCTGATCCTGCGCGGCATCTTCATCGCGGTCGGTGCCGCGGCCATCGCGCAGTTCAGCTGGGTTTTCTACCTTTTCGGCTTTTTCCTGCTCTATACGGCGATTCAGCTGGTGCGCGAGGGCGCGGGCGGTCACGACGAGAACGAAGAGTACGAGCCCAACGCCATCGTGCGCTGGATCCAGCAGCGTCTGCCGGCCACCGACGAGTTCGACAGCGACCGCCTGCTGACGGTCAAGAACGGCAAGCGTCTGGTGACGCCGCTGTTCATGGTGGTGGTGGCGCTGGGGATGACCGACGTGCTGTTCGCACTGGACTCGATCCCGGCGATCTACGGGCTGACCAAGGAGCCCTATATCGTCTTCACCACCAACGCCTTTGCCCTGCTGGGGCTGCTCCAGCTCTATTTCCTGCTCGGCGGCCTGCTGACCCGACTGGTCTATCTCAGCCTGGGGCTGTCGTTCATCCTGGCCTTCATCGGCGTCAAGCTGATCATCGAGGCGATGCACACCAACAGCCTGCCGTTCATCAACGGCGGAGAGCCGCTGCATCTGGTTCCGGAAATCCCGATCTGGCTCTCCATGTCGATCATTCTCGGTACCCTGGTCGTCACCACCGTCGCCAGTCTGATCAAGAGCCGGAACCTGAAGTCGGCGACGTCTCATCAGGAGTGACATCGCCGTAGATCCGATGCAGCAGCTCCCGCATTCCCTCCATGGGAATCGCGGCTTGCGGCCCGGGCGGAAACATGCCGGGCCGGAAGCCGTTGTCGATGAATCCCCGTAGCAACGCCGGATCGTCGCTGATGACATGCAGCGGCACATCCCTGCCGGGCGTGTCGCCGATGATGGCCGGCGCGGCCTGGTGGTCGCCGAGTATCATCATCAGGGCGTGATCGCCGCGGGGCAGGTTCCGGCCCAGGTAGCGCCGGGCAAAGCCGCTGGCCGCCTGTAGCGAGTAGTCGATGGCCGGGCCGTAGTTTCGGCGCATCGCCTCGGTGTCCTGCCACAGCGTGGCGTAGTCCTCGCCCGCGCCTCTCCAGCGATCGAAAACCCGCCCGTCTTCGACCGTCGACCAGTCCTCGATCATGTCGATGACCGGCGACCACGGGGCGTGGCTCGACAGCGTCGCCAACTCGGTAAAGCTCGGCCGGTCGTGACGTGACAGCGCATAATCCTCGACCCGTTGCCAGGTGAACTGATCGGGCATGCTGGCCCACCCCATCGAGGGGCCTTGATAGTCCATGCTCCCGGCGGTGTGGATCTCGTCGTAGCCGTAGCGGCCGCCCTCGGGCCAATCCCGGGTGATGCCCGGCATGATGGCGATGGTGGCGTGCCCGGTCGCCTTGAAATCGTCGATCAGGGTCGAATGGGGGCTATTGATCATCAGCTCGAACCGCAGCTGCGACGTGACCGGCAGGCCGCTGGCGAAAGTGGCGTGATTGAGCCAGGACTGGCCGCCCAGCGTGGCAGCGGTGATGCGTCCGGTGGCCACCGACAGGCCGGCGGCGGCGAGCTGGTGCGCTATCGTCTCGAGGCGCGGCCGAATCTCGGCCCTGAACGGTTCGCGCTCGATGGCGGCGACGCCGTAGGACTCGATGAAGCCCAGGATGACATCGGTGTCGGCCAAGCCGGGAAGGGCCTGGCCGCCGGGCGCCGCATAGGCGTGATCGTCGTCGTACAGCCGGCGCCCGAACGTCGCCATCGCCTGGCGTGTCTGCAAAGCGCGCTGCCATTCGAACCTCACGAAGCTGGCAGCGGGGTGGCCGAGCCTGGCGATCCAGGCCGGCGCGTTGTCCTGGGACAGGACATTGACGCCCGCCAGCCCGATGCCTCCCGACAAAACCAGCAGCAGCGCCAGCGCGCGTGGCGTGTTGCGAGCGTGAAAACCGCGCAGCAGTCTCGCCAGCAACAGGCCGGTGGCGAACGCGGCGAGGCCGGCGGCCGATAAGCCTGCGATGGCCAGCGGCAGGTCGAGATTGGTGACGATCAGCTCGACCAGGATGGGAACCAGCTTGATGTCGGTATAGAGGTTCAGCGATCGCCCCTGCAGGGTTTGCGTCAAGGCGTCGCCGGCGGCGCCGAAGACGATCGCCAGCGCGAACAGAGCGACCAGCCCGGATAGCCAGCGTCGCCAGCGCGAGGGGGGCAGCAGGGCCAGCACACCGACGATCAGCGGCACCTCGAGGGCGATCCAGTGTCGCGGTGGAAAGCCCGCCCAGGGAAGCTCCGGTGTCAGCAGCAGGATGTTGAGCAGTGTCAGGGCCAGAAGCAGGTGCCAGCGAGGCGCCTGGGCGAGGGAAAACGTCATGGCTCATCCTTGAGTCGGGTCGGGCGATTCGGAATCGGCATGGCTTTGACCTGTAGCCGTCGGGTGGGCGTGAAGCGAATCCGTTCATCATCCTACGCAGCGCGCAAGGTTTCGGATGGCACGTTAAACTGGGTGACCTGAATTTCGAACCCTAACCGGGCCAACCAGGCGACGAGGACGATCCAACATGACAGCTGCGCGCGAGTTGATCATTGAACCATCGAACGGGAGAAAGGCCGATGCCTGTGTCATTCTGCTCCATGGGCTGGGGGCCGATGGTCATGATTTCGAACCGTTGATACCGGCGCTGGAGTTGCCGGATTCGCTGGCCGTGCGGTTCGTGCTGCCCCATGCCCCGCAACTGCCGGTGACGGTCAACGGCGGAATGACGATGTCGGCATGGTACGACATTCTCGAGATGAATCTCGGCCGCCGGGTCGATGTCGAGCAGCTACGCGCTTCCGCCGAGCGCGTCCACGGGCTGGTCGATGACCAGATCGCCAATGGGATCGACAGTCGGCGGATCGTGATCGCCGGTTTCTCGCAGGGGGGCGCGGTGGCCTACGAGGCGGCGCTTTCCTGCGCCCGGCCGCTGGCCGGATTGCTGGCGCTGTCGACCTACTTCGCCACCGCCGACAGCATCGATCTGGCGGAGGTCAACCGCCGTCTGCCCATCGAGGTGCATCACGGCTCGGTCGATCCCGTCGTCCCCGAATCCCTGGGGCGCGAGGGCGCCGAGAAGGTCGAGTCGCTGGGCTACCCGGTCAATTACCGCACCTACGAGATGGGGCACAGTCTGTGCCCCGAGCAGGCGCGAGACATCGCCGCCTGGTTGACCGCGAGACTTCAGTGACGGGGGCGTCATGAACAGCATGGACACTCTGGAACCGCGGGGAAGCGACCGGCGTCTCTCCAGCCCGGCCGCCCAGCGCAATCGGGAGCCGATCCTCGCGGTGCTGCGCTCGGTACTGCCGAGCGCGGGGCGGGTACTGGAGATCGCCAGCGGCAGTGGCGAGCATGCGGTCTATTTTGCCCGTCACCTGGCGCCGTTGTGCTGGCAGCCGACGGATCCCAGCGAGACCGCGCTGGCCTCGATCGCTGCCTGGCGGGAGACCGAGGCGCTGGATAACCTCGCGGCGCCGGTTCGTCTGGATGTCATGGCGGATTGGCCGCCGTTGCCGGATCTGACCGCGGTCGTCTCTATCAACCTGCTGCATATCTCCCCCTGGGCCGCCAGCGAGGCCCTGTTCGCCGCAGCCGGACGTCGGCTTCCCGTGGGTGGCGCGCTGGTGGTCTATGGCCCTTTTCGGCGCCACGGCGAGCATACCGCGCCCAGCAATGCGGCGTTCGATGACCAGCTGCGGGCGCGTGATCCGCGCTGGGGCATTCGCGATCTCGAAGCGGTGGAGCGGCTGGCCGAGGACACCGACCTGAAGTGCGAGGCCGTTCACGAGCTGCCGGCGAACAATCTCTGTGTCGTCTGGCGGCGCTGACGCCCGAGGCGATTCGGCATCGGGCAGGGAGATGTCGCCGCAGCGAGCCACAACTCGACTACACTGGATGCAGACCTTCAACGGCCGACAAGGAGTGATGCCGTGTCAGACTTTTCCGAAGAGTTTCGTATGCCCAAGGGATGCCCCAACTGCGGCAACCATATGATGAAGGTTTCCCAGGCCAAGTCAGCCGATGATCTGGTCTACTGCACCTCCTGCAATACGGAAGTCTGTGCCTGGGAGGAGGCCGAGCGGATCCTGGCCGAAACGCCGCGCAGCGAATCCGAACAGCTGATCGAGGACGTCATGAACAACAAGAAGCCTTCAGAAGACGACTATTGACGGTCACTGGTGGGACATGACCGATGGACGCCCCGGCTTGGCCGGGGCGTCTTGCGTTGGGTGGGAGAAGGTCGACGAGGGAGTTACAGCAACTCCTCCGCCGCCAGGGCGAGTCGGGACCGCTCGACGCTCTTCAGCGTGATATGGCCGGCATGAGGCCAGTCGCGGAAACGTTCCACGACCGCTGCCATGCCGCAGGTGTTGGCCGTCAGGTAGGGCGTGTCGATCTGTCCCACGTTGCCCAGGCAGACGATCTTGGTATTGCGCCCGGCGCGCGTTACCAGCGACTTGAGCTGCTTGGGCGTGAAGTTCTGGGCCTCGTCGATGATCAGGAAGGTATCGTTCAGGGTGCGCCCGCGCATGAAGGTGGGAGAGCGGATCTGGACGCGGGAGCCGATCAACTGCCGGGTCGCGCCATCGTTCCAGCTCGACGATCCCTCGCGCTCGTCGCGCAGCAGGTTGTCCATGTTGTCGTGGAAGGCACCCATCCACGGCGACATCTTCTCCTCCTCGGTGCCGGGCAGAAAGCCGATGTCCTCACCCATCGGGATGGGGGCCCGGGTAAAGACGATACGCTCGAACTGCTTGCTGTCCAGCGTCTGCTGCAGGGCTGCAGCGAGCGTCATGAAGGTCTTGCCGGTCCCTGCACTGCCCGCCAGGGTGAGAAAGTCGATGGTCGGATCCATCAGCAGGTTGAGGGCGAAGTTCTGCCGGCTGTCGTGGGCGTGGACGCCCCAGACGCCGCCGTGATGGCGGTAGTTGGTCAACAGCTGCAGGCTGGCCTTGCGGGGACCATGGCTGCGGACGATGGCCTCGAATTCGGCACCGTTGTCGCTGTCGGAGACCAGCATGCCCACATGCCAGTCCTCGGGGATGCCGCCTTCCAGGTGATAGAAGGTGTGGCCATCAGTGCGTTCCACCATGACCTCGACATCGAGCGATTCCCACAGGCTGCGCCCGTCGCGGCCGGCGTCGGCATAGACCTTGGCTCCCTCGATCATGGCGTCGAGATCATCGAACGCCTTGTCGTTGAGATAGTCCTCCACCGGGACGTTGAGCGCGGTGGCCTTGACCCGCAGATTGATGTCCTTGGTCACCAGCGTGACGGAAGCATCGGGTCTTTCGTCGCGTAGCCGGCAGGTCTCGGCGAGGATGCGGTTGTCGGGGGAGTTTTCCAGTGTCTCCAGTGGCGCCAGGTCCTGGTAGCACAAGAAGCGCAGGCGACCGGCGGGACCACCGGTGACGCGGGGAATGGGAATGCCTTGCTGGATTTCTTCCGGTGTAACGTGGGCGGTGAGGTCGGAGAGGGTGCGGCTGATCTGTCTTGCGGTTCGCGCGATCTCGCGCATGCCATTCTTGTGTTTGTCCAGCTCCTCGAGCACCGTCATGGGGATGACGACATCGTGCTCCTCGAAATGGTAAAGGGCTGCTGGGTCGTGGATCAGGACATTGGTGTCCAGTACGTAGAGCCTGTTCGCTTTCTTGTCGATTCGCACCATCGGCAAAAGCACTCCTGTGAGTTCAAGGCTACTCGACCCTGACAGAGTGCGGTGACAGAACGGTGTCGCCACGATTCACTCCGTCAGTGCCACTATCGTTCGAACGTAAAGACTGTGTCGGCTTTACCTCTCTGACGGATGAAGTCACCCCCAGAATGGCCTGATGTGACCCAAAGCGCTACCCCCATTTGAGGACTCGGCGCAAAAAAACGGTTGCCTCTTTCATGCGGGGAATGGTGGCCATCGGTGAGCCGGCGGTCGCCCCGGGAAGGAGAACCACAAAAAAGCCCCGCCGTGGCGGGGCCTTGAACGACGATGACATCGACTAGATGTTGTCGTCGCTGTCGTCGTTCTTCTTGACGCTGACCTGGGCGATCGCCGGTTCGTTGTCGCCGCTCTGATCCAGCTTCGCCAGCAGGTTTTCCGATTCGCGCTTGAAGGCAGCGAGGGCATCGCCTCGGAGGCTCTGGGACTCCGGCAGCTTCACGCGCATGGCGTCGACCTGGTGGTTGTTCACCAGCACTTCATAGTGCAGGTGAGGGCCCGTGACACGGCCGGTGCTGCCCGAAAGCGCAATCTCTTCACCCATCTTGACGTGTTCGCCGGGCTTGACCAGCGCCTTGCTGAGATGCAGGTAGCGGGTCACGTAGCCGTTGTTGTGGCGAATCACGATATAGCGACCGGCGATCGGATGGTTGACCACCCGTTCGACGATGCCGTCCGCCGGGGCATCGATGGGCGTGCCGCTGCGCATGGCGAAGTCGGTGCCTTTATGCGGGCTGATGCGGCCGGTGACCGGATGGTGGCGGCGCAGGTTGAACGGTGAGCTGATGCGGTAGTGGCCCTGGAAAGGATAACGGTCGAACGCCGGGTCGAGACTGTTGCCGTCCGGGGTGTAGAAATGGTCGTCGGCACTGTTGCGGACTACCGTCAGGTTCATGCGCTGGCCCTCGTACTCGGCGGCCAGCACCTTGGAGTCCATGGAGTGGCCGTCGATCATGTCGGACTCGACCAGCACCCGGAACTGATCCCCCGCGCGCGCGTTGCGACGGAAATCGAGTTTCTTCGAGAGCACGCTGGTGAGTTCGGACACTTCGGCGCTGGAGAGCCCCGTCGACTGAGCCGAGAGCGCGAAAGAGCCGTTGACCGTGC
The DNA here is from genome assembly GCF_937921195.1 of uncultured Salinicola sp. Lineage (NCBI taxonomy): Bacteria > Pseudomonadati > Pseudomonadota > Gammaproteobacteria > Oceanospirillales > Halomonadaceae > Salinicola > uncultured Salinicola sp. Next base: position 4,459 of record NZ_CALFQK010000213.1, on the reverse strand, counting down.
CGGTAAACATGCGTTGGGCGGCTTCGCCCGTCTTCTCGATCGGGGAGTAGGCGAAGTCGGCCGTCTCGTCGTCACGCTGAATCAGATAGCCCTCGCGGGGATCCTTCATCACCCGCAGCGCCAGCAGTTGGCCGTGCTCGTCGAGTTTATAGTCGAAGCTGTGGCCGACCCGCCAGCGCGTGAGGACCTTCTTGTCCGGCACCGTGTTGAGAATCTGCATGACGTCGCTGTACGCCAGGCCCAGCGTCCGCTCGGCGGTCAGGGCGAAGGAGTCGCCGTTCTGAATGGTGTAGCTCTGCCATTCGGGAACGTAGGTCTCACGAGCGGCGATCTCGTCGCCCAGTTCCGTGCTGCCGGAGGGGTCGAGAGAGTTGTCGAAGGACCAATCCTCGTAGGAGGTGCCTCCAATGCTGTCATCGTCTTCGTCGGTCGCCGAGTAGGCATCGCCCACGGGCAATTGCACCGCCAGTTTCCTAACGCTGGGCTTGACCGCCGGCTTGATGATGGGAGAGATCGCCTGCGCTGACGGCTGGGGAACGTCGTCGGCGTGTGCTTCGGGGACCAGATCGAGGTGCATTACCCCCAACGGTTCGAGCTGCGCCAGTGGGATCTCTTTCGACAGATCACCGAGGGAGAAGGCAGTGGAGTCCGTCTCTTTTGGCGTCGCTGAATTGACGATCGACTGAGAAATCGTGGTCGTCGTCGCCAGGGGAATCTGCTTTTGTGCGTCTTCGGAATCGCCGAAAACACCAATGATCTTTTGCGTACCCAGCACGGTGACCATGGTGGCGACCGGTAGCAATAATACTTTGTGCGTGCGGGGCAGCGAATGGAATATTCGCAACATGAAGGTGAAGGCCTGGGTAAAAAAGGATGACAAATTTAAATAAAGGCCGGGGAACAATACCCCAAGGCAGTATTAATTGCCTAGTCTGTATTTAATTACAGTACTCCAGGCCCCGTCATGCGGATGATGGGGCAACGGCGCGGGGGAGGCCCGACGGGCTGCGTCGAAACACCCGGCGTAAGCGGGTGTAATCTGATGGTGCATATCGTTGCACCGATATGGTGCCCTTAAAAGTCTTGTTTTATGGGAAAATATTGCATCGTAAAGCTTTTGTACGGCTTTTATTGATCAATGAGATTGCGTCGACGGCGTCTATTCCCAAGATGGCTTGGCGCGGCCAAAGTCGGAGGAGAAACGCCGATTTCTGACGCGGATGGCAAAATGTGGAAATGTAGAAAGCTCGAGCGCAGGGACGAGTTCCCTGACATCGGATGCGTGAGCCCATGGAGAGAAAGTCGTGCCTAAAGTGACGTTGCTACAGTGGCAGATGCTGGCGGCGGTAGCCGATAACGGTGGGTTTGCCAAGGCGGCGGATGTCGTTCACCGGAGCCCCTCGACGCTCAACCATGCGATTCACAAGATCGAAGAGCAACTGGGCGTGGTGCTGTTCGAGCCCAAGGGCCGACAAGTGGTTCTCACCGAAGCCGGCGGGCTTCTGCTGAGGCGGGCGCGTCAATTGATCGAGAACGCTGCCTCGCTGGAAGACGTCGCCGAACGTCTTGCGGGGGGGCTGGAGGCGGAAGTCTCCTTGGCCGTGGATCAGATATTTCCGACGGATGCCCTCGCGGAGGCGTTGACCCGGTTCTCGGAAGCTTTTCCGCACGTGCGTGTCCAGCTGCACGAGACCGTGCTCAATGGTGCTGTAGAGATGTTGTACGAGGGGCGGGCCGATCTCGTCATCTCGGGTATCGACGCTCAGGGTTTCCTGGGGCAGCCGGTCGTCGACGTGGCTTTCATCGCGGTCGCCCACCCCCGGCATCCACTGCACCTGTTGCAGCGCGAACTGGATCTGCGGGATCTGGAGCGGTATCGGCAGTTGGTGACGCGGGACTCCGCGGTCCGCCATCGACTCGATGCCGGCTGGTTGAAGGCCGAGCAGCGATGGACGCTGGGCCATCTGTCCACCACCATCGACATGCTGGAGCGCGGGCTGGGTTTTGCCTGGGTGCCCGAGCCACGTATCCATAGGGCGTTGCAGCAGGGCCGGCTGAAGGCGCTGCCGCTGCGTGCGGGCGGCGTACGCAAGGCGTCGCTTCAGATGATCTACAGAGATGTCGATGGCGCCGGCCCGGCCACGCGTGCGCTGGCCGATGAGCTGATGGCGAGCGTGGCCTCCACGTGTCCGCGCGAGACGTTGCCGGCGATGCCCGACTCATCGACGCAGCCGAACGAATGAGCCGAGTTATTGCGCTCGACCTTCGGCCGCCGGGATCTATGCTGGCATCGGCAAGTGGCCAAGCGGCACCTGACGCCATTCCGCACTCGTCGTCGGGGGCGTGACGGGTCGGGCGCCACACCACATCGAATGAACAGGAGAGCGTCATGGGATTGCTGGTCGACGGGAAATGGCAGGATCGATGGTACGACACCGAGAGCCATGGCGGGGAGTTCGTTCGCGAGTCCGCCAAGCTGCGCGACTGGATCACGCCGACCGGCGCGCCGGGGCCGAATGGCCAACGGGGGCTGGCGGCGGAGGCCGGGCGCTACCATCTCTACGTGTCGCTGGCGTGTCCGTGGGCACATCGCGCACTGATCATGCGCAAGCTCAAGGGGCTGGAGGCGCTGGTGGGCGTTTCTCACACCAGTCCATTGATGCTGGATCAGGGTTGGTCCTATCGAGTCGACGAAGGTTCCAGCGGCGACAGCCTCAACCATGTCGATTACCATCACCAGCTTTATACCCTGACGGACCCGAACTACACGGGGCGGGTGACGGTCCCGGCGTTGTGGGACCGGCGCGAGCGGCGCATCGTCAACAACGAGTCCGCGGAGATCGTGCGGATGCTGAACACGGCGTTCGACGAACTGACTGGCAGCCGCCTCGATTTCTATCCCGACGATCTGCGCGATGTCATCGACGCCGTCAACGCCGATGTCTACGACCACGTCAACAACGGCGTCTACAAGGCCGGCTTCGCAACCGAGCAGGCCGTCTATGAAAAGCACTTCGCTGCGCTGTTCGACTGCCTCGATCGATTGGAGGCGCGTCTCGACGGACAGCGTTACCTGGCGGGCGAGTGGCTGACCGAGGCCGATATCCGGCTGTTCACCACGCTGGTACGCTTCGATGCGGTCTACCATGGCCACTTCAAGTGCAACCGGCAGCGCATCGCGGATTTCCCGAATCTGTCGAATTACCTGCGGGAACTCTACCAGTGGCCGGGTATCCGGGAGACGGTGGACTTCGACCATATCAAGCGCCACTACTACTACAGCCATCCGACGATCAATCCGACCCGCATCGTACCCGTCGGGCCGATGCTGGCGCTGGATGCGCCGCATGACCGCGACCGGCTGACGGGGCGCGGGATTCGCGGCGGCGAGTGACGGCGGTCGTAGCCCGGACCGGGTAGCAGTCGAGTCGTCTTCGGTAGCGAGCCCGCTAGACGAGAGCATGGCGCTGCAGCCAGCGATCCAGCGCGTTGGCGAACGTCCGGCGATCGCCATCGGTGTAGGCGCTGGGCCCCTGGGTGTGTTCCCCGCTGGCGCGCAGCGTCTCCATGAAGTCGCGCATCTGCACGCGCGACCTGATGTTGTCGAGGGTCAGGTTCTCGCCGCGCGTGGTCATGACCATCGCACCCCGCTCGATGACCTCCTGTGCGAGAGGGAGATCGCTGGTGATGACGAGATCGCCGCTCGTGACGGCGTCGACGATCGCGTCGTCCGCGGCATCGAAGCCATGTGCCACGGTGCGCGACTTGACCCACGGCGACGGCGGCAACGGCAGCGCGTGATTGGCCACCATCCAGGTCCGGGTCTGGGTGCGCTCTGCGGCGCGAATGATGATGTCGCGGGCAACGCGGGGGCAGGCGTCGGCGTCGATCCACAATGTGGGCTTGGGTGTCGTCGGCATGGCAGTGACGCTCGGCTGGCTGAGGAGGGACATGGCGCGCAGTCTACGGCGTTCGTCGCCAGGCTTCACCCGGCGCAACCTCTGCCTGAAGGGAATCCCGGTAGGATTTTTACGTTCGGGTGGTGAAACGTCTACGCCGATGGTATAGTAGCGCCTCCTCGCATGTGTTGACCCCGCCATCCTGCCGATATGTCTGTAATCGACGCCATCGACCCGTGAGTCGATGCCCAGCACCGGACGTATCTCGTACATGACGCTCGGCTTCGCCGTTTTTCGCGTCCGGATGCAACGATGGAGCGCCTAGATCGGTTGACGTATCACGCAACCGGGCGCATCAAGGTCGCCACATACGCTGTCGCTTTCGAATCCGCTGGCGACAAGCGCAATGCCTGGTGCGACCGGCATTCAGTGGTAATCACGCCACCAATGCCATGACATTTTCGCCGGTGCCTACCGGCCACTCCAAGGTGTGAAATGACCTCGACTGTTACTGCTTCGCCTAGCTTTGGCGATCTGGCTCTATTGCCGGAAGTACTGAC
>NZ_CALFQK010000212.1:0-26495 GCF_937921195.1 uncultured Salinicola sp. | reverse complement strand
CTGCTGCTGCCGGTGATCGTGGGGCCGATCCTGCGTCGCCGGATGCAGGCGGCCAGAGCCAGAACCCAGGATTGACGAGTTCGATCAGCTATTATCCTTACTCGCTTTCTCTCTGAGGAACGTTATATGAGCGATGAAAAATCTGCGGTCATCGAGGCGCTGGCGCCGGCCGGGCGACTGCGCGTCGCCATCAACTACGGCAATACCGTTCTGGCCCAGCGCGGGAAAGACGGTAAGCCCGCCGGTGTCTCGGCGGTGCTGGCGCGGGGGTTGGCGGACGAACTCGGGGTGGAAGCGGAATTCGCCACTTTCGACGGTGCCGGCGACGTGTTCGCCGCCATCGACGACGACGCCTGGCGGATCGGCTTTCTCGCCCGCGACCCGGTGCGGGCCGAGAAGATCCACTTCACCGATCCCTACGTGATCATCGAAGGCACCTACCTGGTGCCGGATGCGGCGCCGTTCCAGGATGTCGACGAGCTGGATCGGGACGATATCCGCATCGCGGTGGGCAAGGGCGCGGCCTACGATCTCTATCTGACACGGGCGCTGAAGCATGCGAGCCTGGTTCGCGCCGCCACGTCCGCCGCGGCGATCGAGCTGTTCGCCGAGCAGGGGCTTGATGCCGCCGCCGGCGTGCGTCAGCCACTCGCGGCCTATGCCGCGTCGAATCCCGGTTATCGCGTCCTGGCGGGGCGCTTCACCGCCATCGAGCAGTGCATGGCCGTGACCAGGGCCCAGGCTTCGGACGCCGTCATCCGCTACGTCGAGGATTTCCTCGCTCGCATGAAGCAGCAGGGGGTGGTGAAGCGGGCGTTGACGGAGAGCGGACAGGACGAGACCCAGGCGGCACCGTGAGCAGGAGAGCGGTGTGAAATGGCAAGCCGTTGCCCAGAGACGACGACACCGACCCGAGGGTCGGTGTCGTCGCTTGTCGCCGGATCATGAAACGGTGCTATTTGGCGGCTTTCTCCAGCGCCGCGACGGCGGGCAGGGTCTTGCCTTCGACGTATTCGAGGAAGGCGCCGCCGCCGGTCGAGATGTAGGAGACCTGGTCGGCGATGCCGTACTTGTCGATGGCGGCCAGGGTGTCACCGCCACCAGCGATGGAGAAGGCGGGGCTGGCGGCGATCGCCTTCGACAGCACTTCGGTGCCCTTGCCGAACTGGTCGATCTCGAACACGCCGACCGGGCCGTTCCACAGGATGGTGCCGGCGTTTTCCAGCAGGCTGGCGAGATGCTTCGCGGTGTCCGGGCCGATATCCAGGATCATCTCGTCGTCGCCGACCTGGTCCACCGGCTTGACGGTCGCGGTGGCGGATTCTGAGAACTCGGTGGCGACGACCACGTCGGTGGGCAGCGGGATCTTGACCTTGGCCATCAGTTCCTTGGCCTTGTCGATCAGGTCCGCCTCGTGGAGCGACTTGCCTACGCCGTAACCGGCCGCGGCGATGAAGGTGTTGGCGATACCGCCGCCGACGATCAGCTGATCGCACTTCTCCGACAGCGAATAGAGCACGTCGAGTTTGGTGGACACTTTGGAACCCCCGACGATGGCGGCCATCGGGCGCTTGGGGGCGCTGAGCGCCTTTTCCAGGGCGTCGAGCTCGTTGGCCAGCAGCGGGCCGGCGCAGGCGTGCGGCGCGAACCGGATCACCCCGTGGGTGGAGGCCTGGGCGCGGTGGGCGGTGCCGAAGGCGTCCATCACGTAGATATCGCAGAGCGCGGCATACGCCTTGGCCAGCGCTTCGTCGTCCTTCTTCTCGCCCTTGTTGTAGCGCACGTTCTCGAGCAGCACGACTTCACCGGTGGCGATCTCGACGTTGCCGTCGAGGTACTCCCTCTCCAGCCGTACCGGCTTGCCCAGCAGCTCGGAGAGATGCTCGGCCACCGGGGCCAGGGTGAACTCATCCGCCGGCTCGCCCTCGGTGGGCCGACCCAGGTGGCTCATCAGCATCACGCTGGCGCCGGCGTCGAGCGCGGCCTGGATCGTCGGCAGGCAGGCGCGGATGCGGGCATCGCTGGTGACCTTGCCGCCCTTGACCGGGACGTTGAGATCCTCGCGGATCAGCACGCGCTTCCCGGAGAGATCCAGGTCGGTCATCTTCAGTACGTTCATAAGATCCTTTCCTTGCGGTGAAGAGAAGTGACGGGTTTGGCAATGGAGGACGGCAGTTCGAGCCAGTGGCGGGCGACATCGAGCATCCGGTTGGCGAAGCCCCATTCGTTGTCGAACCAGCACAGCGACTTGAGCAGGCGGCCGCCGGCCACGCGGGTCTGAGTGGCATCCACGATACCCGAGCGCGGATCGTGGTTGAAGTCGACCGAGGCCATCGGCTCGTAGGTCACGCCAAGCAGGCCCAGGTAGCGCTCGCGGCTGGCGGCGGCCAGGCAGGCGTTGACCGCGTCGGCGTCGGTATCGCGCTCGAGCGAGATCGCCAGATCCATGGCCGAGACGTTGATGGTCGGCACACGGACGTGAAGGCACTCGAAACGATCTGCCAGATGCGGCATCAGGCGGCCGATGCCGCGTGCCAGGCCGGAGTCCACCGGGACGATCGACTGCATCGCCGAGCGTGTCAGGCGCAGGTCGCTGTTGTGATAGGCGTCGATCACCGGCTGGTCGTTCATCGCCGAATGAATGGTGGTGGTGACGCCATGGGAGACGCCGAAGCTGGCGTCCAGCACCTCGAGTATCGGTATCAGGCAGTTGGTGGTACACGACGCCGCCGAGACGATCCGCATGTCGGGGGCGATCGCGCTCTGATTGACGCCGTAGACCACCGTGGCGTCGACGTCCGCTTCCGCCGGCTGCGAGAACAGCAGCCGCCCCGCCCCGGCCTCGAGGTGACGCTCGGCGGTGGCGCGATCCTTGAAGCTGCCGGAGCACTCCAATAGCAGGTCGATGCCGAGCTCGCCCCACGGCAGCGTCTCCGGCACCTCGGCGTTGAGGACACGAATGGTCCTGCCGTTGACGATCAGGCAGCCATCGCGCGCTTCGACATGGCCGGGAAAGCGCCCGTGGGTGGTGTCGTAACGGGTCAGGTAGGCGATCGTCTCCAGGTCGGAGCGCTCGTTGATGGCGACGATCTCCAGCGGCAGATCGGGGCGCTCGATCAGCGCACGCAGCACGCTCTGGCCGATACGGCCGTAGCCGTTGATGGCGACGCGATAGGTCATGGGCGAGTCCGATAACCCGAGGTTGAGGACGAGGTTCGAGGCCGACCATCTTAGCGCATTCGTGCCGAACCAGCCGAGCCTGAGCCGGATGTCAGACCAAGGTACTGGACGCAGGAGCGATCGCCTCATAGTTTGGAACGATCTCTCTGGTACCGGATGCGCTCACCGATGGTTATTGACGACACGCCTTTCACCGCGATCGCGATCTCGTCCCTGGCCGTCGGGACGACAAGGCCATGATGCGGCGTCTCGAATCGTTGTCGTTCTATCTCTCCGCCACCGAGTGCCTGGTCGAGGGCGAGGCCAGCGGCGTGGTCCTGAACCGCTCGATGCCATGCCGATTGTGGGAGGACCCGGAGCTAGAGCGAGGCGAGGGGATCGGCGATCGCGACCTGCCGCGTGGCGAGCCCGTCGCCGGGCGAGCGCTGGTCGTTGCTTGCAAGCCGGGTTCGAGCAGCGGCGGTGTCGGGCTACTGGAGGCCATCCATGCCGGGCAGGCGCCGGCGCTGGTCGTGCTCGACCGTCCCGACGAGGCCATTGCGCTGGGAGCTATCGTCGCCGCGGAGGTGCTGTCGCTCTCGTTGCCGGTGGTGGTGCTGGATGAGGCACGTTTTGCCATGGCCCAGGCGGCGCATCTGATCACGCTCTATCGCGGTGGCCGGCTCGTCCTGAGCGGCCCCCGCCTGGCGGGCCTGGCCAGCGTCACGGCCGGCGGAGAACTGGGGCACGAGCCGACACCACACGTTGCCGCCAACGACGGCTTCACGCTCTCGCCGGAGGACCGGCGCTGTCTCGATGGCGACGCCGGTCCGGCCGCCCAGGCCGCGATGCGGGTCGTCGTTGGCATGGCTCGCCTTCAGGGTGTCCGGGCGTTGTTCGACGTGGATCGCATTCACGTCGCCGGCGACATCGAGATCGGCCCGGCGGGTCTGGCGCTCGCCGCGCAACTGGTCGAATGGGGAGGCGAGTTCCGCGTACCGACGACGATCGGGGCACCCGGCGAGGCGACGACGCACGTCGTCAAGGCCTGCCGAGCGCTCGGCGCGATACCGCTCGACGATTCATCTCCATCGCGGGCGGGCGCCGAGTGGCCCTGGCCGCTGGCGCTCTGCGTGGCGATCGTCGGCCGGGCGCCGGCACTCTCCGCCTACTGAGGCCTTCAGCGGATCTCGGCGGCGATGGCGTTGAGTCGCTCCGCCAGTGTCTCCGGCATCTCCATGGGGAGGAGATGCCCATAGCCGGGAAAGACCTCGAGCTTGCCCTGGGGGAGGTGGGGCATCACCTCGGAACGCTGGGTTTCCGGCGCCAGCGACGGGTCCCTGTCCCCGACCAGCACCCAGGCCGGGTAGGGGAGCTTGCCGACGGTCTCGCGCCAATCCTCGGCGTGCGTGGTCGTCGGCCAGGCCCGCCACGCCGACGGGTTGGCGTTGATGGCATCCTCCACCGCCTGCTGGTAGAGCGTCGGGGCGAGAGACACTTCGCTGGCGCCGTCGATGAACTGGCGTGCCTGAGCCTCGCTGAAATCGAAGTCGAGCTGGAATCGATGCTCCTCCTCGGCGATCGACTGCGGCCCGGGCGGGGAGGGCGCGATCAGGATCAAGGCGTGCAGCCACGCGGGGCGGTCGGCGGCGACGGTCATCGCGATGCGGCCGGAGAACGAGTGGCCGACGAGGATGACGTTGTCGAGCCCGGCGTCGTCGACGCACTGCTCGACGTGACGGGTCATCGAGGCGACATCGAATCCCGCCACGTCGCTGGCGCGGCCGAAGCCCGGCATGTCCAGCGTGATCACCCGGTACCGCTGGTCGAGAAGCGGCAGGACCGCCTCCCACTCATGATGGGAACTGCCGAAGAAGTGCATGAGCACCAGCGTCGGGTCTCCCTGACCGTTGTCACTGGCTATCGTCATCGGGTCTCTCCTGTCGAGGCTGTGCTGTCATCGGGCTTTCCTTGCCGCAACCGTCGAGGCAGTCGACGGCCTGATAACAGCGTAGCGGGATCTGCGTCGCTGTCAGGCATCGCGCGAAGCGATGCCCGGTAGAAGCGATGCCCGGTAGAGGAGATGTTCAGCAGAAACGATGGTCGGTAGAAGCAATGCCCAGTAGAAGCGATGCCCGGTAGAAACGATGGTCAGTAGAAGAGATGCCAGACGAGCGGCAGCACGACGGCGGTGAAGGCGCCGGTCAGGCTCATGCCCAGCGAGGCGAACGCGCCGGCGGCGCTGCTGATCTCGAACGCGCGCACCGTGCCCAGGGCGTGTCCGTTGATACCCAGTGCCAGGCCGATCAGCCGGGGGTCGCGAATGTGCAGGACCCGGCTCAGCCACTCCACCCCGAAAATGGCGGTGACGCCGGTCGTCAGCAGCGCCCCCATCAGCAGCGCCCGCGAACCGCCGAGCTCCTCGGCCAGCCCGAGCGCGATGGGCGAGGTCACCGACTTGGGCGCCAGCGAGGCGAGCACCTCCTTCGGTGCGCCCATGGCGGCGGCGATGATCACGGCGTAGCAGGCGGCCAGGGTCGCCGATAGCGGCAGCGTCAGCAGGATCGGCTTCCACAGTGCGCGAATCTGCGGCAGTTGCTGGTAGAGCGGCACGGCCAGCGCGACGGTGGCCGGGCCCAGCAGCAGCATGAGCCAGCCGGCGCCGCGGTTGTAGTCGTCGATGCCGATGGGCAACAACGCGATGGTCACGGCAATCAGGATCGCCGCTATCAGCATCGGCGGGCACCAGGTGGGCCGATGCATCAGCTTGAACAGGCGGATACCGAAGAAATAGGCGCCGAGCGTGAGCGCGATGGCGGCGATCGGAGAGTCGAACCACTGTTGTGGCAACTGCGAGAGTCGCTCGAGCCAGTCATTCATGGCCGGCGTTTCCCGCTGCCAGTCCCGGGGCGTCGCTCGCGGGCAGATAGCGCCGCATCAGCAGCAGGCTCGACAGCACGCTGAGCAGCGTGCCCGCGATCAGCGCGGTCAGAATGGCGACCCACTGGTCCGCGAACTGACCGGCGACGAAGAATATCTCGACGACACCGGGCATGATCAACAGCGCCAGCATCGCGATCAGCGGCTGGCTGATGTGGACGACATCCGGATTCATGCCACCCCGGTAGCCGAAGAAGAGGGTCAACAACAGCATGCCGATGACGCCGCTGGGCATCGGCAGGCGGAACAGCGCCACCACGGCCTGCCCCAGCAGCAGAAAGACCAGTAGCCACAAAAAGCCGCGCAGAACGGACATCCTGACAATCTCGAATCGCGGAAAGGAGGAGCATCATAGCAAATGCGTGGCGTCGTCCCGACGGCCGTGGCATGCCAGTCCGGATCCGGCCGGCGCTCAAGACTTTCCCATGACGATTTTCAGCCGTCGCCGGGATACGAAACGTGACAATCTGGTGCAGCCCCCGTCATGGCGTCCGACCGAGCAGACAGGCGATGAAGAAACGGTGCATGGGCGTGAACTGCGGCGCATAGTCGCTTATTCTTGGCGGTGATCTCAGGAAGCGCGGACAATTTTGCGGTGTTTCCTTAAGCTCTGTCTGAAAAATCGACGAGCGATAGCCAGACAAGGCAAAAATCGGCGAAAAAGCGGAGTTTACGCGGGGTAAATAAGCATTTTGAGCCGATTTTTAACGCCGTATGGTTGAGCGCAGGCATTTTTCAGACAAAGCGTAACGGCTAGTCGATGATCGCCGCGATAGGGAGGGGGAGCTGGCGCCACGGGCTGCGGGTCGAGACCATGCCACGCAGCCATTATCGGTTAGCCATCTTTGGTAGACAGGGAAGCGGCCCAAGTCGAGATTTCCCGGATGATCCATCTTGAGGACAGAGGAAAAGCAACATGACCGATATCGCCAAGCTGCTGGGCAAGGAAGCAGACAGCCTGCTCAGCTACACCTGCACGGGCTTCAAGAAAGAAGACCTTTATCTGCCGGGCCCCGACTTCGTCGATCGCGTCTTCTCCGATACCGATCGCAGCCCGCACGTGATGCGTAACCTGCAGACGCTGTTCAATACCGGTCGCCTGGGCGGTACCGGCTACCTCAGCATCCTGCCGGTCGATCAGGGCATCGAGCATTCGGCCGGGGCGTCGTTTGCCCCCAACCCGATGTACTTCGATCCCAAGAACATCGTCGAGCTGGCCCTGCAGGGCGGTTGCAACTGCGTCTGCTCGACCCTAGGGGTGCTCTCTTCGGTGGCGCGGCGCTATGCGCACAAGATTCCGATGATGCTCAAGCTCAACCACAACGAGAGCCTGACCCTGCCGGCGATGTACGAACAGACCATGTTCGCGCAGATCGAGCAGGCCCACGACATGGGCTGCATCGCGGTCGGCGCCACGATCTACTTCGGTTCCGAGGATAGCCGCCGCCAGATCCAGGAAGTGAGCGAGGCCTTCGAGCGTGCGCACGAGCTGGGCATGATCACGGTGCTGTGGTCCTACCTGCGCAATCCCGAGTTCAAGAAAGACGGGACCGACTACCACGTCTCCTCCGATCTCACCAGCCAGGCCGTGCATCTGGCGGCGACCATCAAGGCCGACATCGTCAAGCAGAAGCTGCCCGAGAACAACGGTGGCTACAAGGCGATCGGTTTCGGTCATACCCACGACAAGGTCTACAGCGAGCTGACCAGCGATCACCCGATCGATCTGGCCCGCTACCAGGTGGCCAACTCGTTCATGGGCCGCGCCGGGCTGATCAACTCCGGCGGTGGCTCCAAGGGGCACTCGGACCTGGGTGAAGCGGTACGCACGGCGGTGATCAACAAGCGTGCCGGCGGCATGGGCCTGATCTCCGGACGCAAGGCATTCCAGAAGCCGCTGAAAGAGGGTATCGAACTGCTCAACGCGGTACAGGATGTCTACCTTTCCAAGGACGTCACCGTCGCCTGATCCCAGGCCCATGAGTTAGACGTTAGACGCAAGTGCTCATGGAATTCCCGAAGCCCGGCCATCGCCGGGCTTTTTTTCGCCTCGATTTCAGGGAGTTGCTCGGGTCGATGGATGACGACCTTGGTCTGGAGACTTAAGTTGAATTGTCTGACAAAGTCGCCTTCATTACCGTGCGAGACGTGTTGGATGATAACGCTATCATTTTGTCCCCGCCGGCGTATGGCGTAGCGAGTCGCGCTGCTCGGGTGGGGCAACGGTATGAGGGAGACGCGTCATGAAAGCGATTTGGAACAAGACCTGTCTGGCGGTAGTGGCCAGTGCCGCCATCGGGATATCGGCCTCTGCGCAGGCCGCCGACGACTGCCCGCTACCGGGCAACCTGCGCGTGGTGATCGGCTCGACCTCGACCGGCGGCGACACCTACCAGAACTCGAGCATCGTGGTGGATCGACTGGCGGACAAGCTCGACATTAATGCCAAGGTCGATGCCGTAGGCGTGATGCCGGGTTTCCAGGCGCTGGAGCGCAGCCGCCACGGCAACACCGTGATGATCTTTCATGACGGCGCCTACCTGGGCAACCTCTACGGGGTGAACGGGTATCCGGATATCTTCAGCAAGTTCATCGTCGGGCCGACCATCGCCATCAATCCGGGTAACGCGTATCTCGTGCCTAAGGACTCCCCCTATCAGTCGATGAGCGACATCATCGAGGCCGCGGGCGACGGCAAGCAGATCAAGGTCGCGATCCAGCCGGGGAGCGTCTCGGAGATCGGGTTCTCGGCGCTCAAGAATGCCGTGCGCATGAAGTATCCCGGCAAGGAGGGCAACATCGTCGCCGTCAACACCGGCTCCCAGGCGGACAAGAACCAGTTGCTGTTCGATGGGGCGGTGGACGTGATCAACGGTTCGGTCCAGGCCAACGAGCAGTACACCCAACTGCCGGCGGATGACCAGAAGGCGATGCGCTTCGTCTGGATCACCGCCCGCGAGAAGACCATCGCCGAAACCGATGAAGCGGGCATGGGCGACACCACGCGCGAGCAGCTGCTGCAGTACGTGACGCCGAACGTCAGCGTGCCGATGGCCGCCGACCAGGACTTCACTTTCGACAAGGAATTTTTCTTCCTCTACAACAAGGACATGGATCCTGCCGCGATCGAGTGTATCGACGACGCGCTGGCAGAGATCTACGACGAGGGCGAGATCCAGCAGCAGCAGAAGCGCTCGTTCTTCGTGCCGGACTTCAAGCCCTCCCAGGAAGCGGCCAGCTACCTGGAAGAGAAAAACGACCAGTACAAGACCATCATCAGCGACCTGAACGGTTGATTCCGTCGCGTGCCGGCCGGCTGACGTCGGCCGGCACGGCTTCGTTCCCACCACCGACACTGCCGGCGATGACCCGGCGCAGGAGCCGCTTTCCATGGAAAGCCAATGGCTGTCGCTGCTCGATGTGACCATCGATTTCGACCAATCGCATCTCTTCTTTCCCCGAATCGTCACCTGGATTCTGGTCGCGCTGCTGGCGATCATCCTGATCACCCGTTATCGGCTGCTGGCGCCGGGCCTCAAGCGCGCGGGTCGCGTTCTGGTCGGGCGTGAAGGCGAGTTCGACCACCGGCGTTTCTTCGGCACGCTGGCGCTGACCACGGCCTACTTCTATCTGATGGGCGTGCTGAGCGATGTGTTTCCCAATACCGGCTACAGCTTTCTGATCATGTCGGTGCTGTTCGTGTTTCTGCTCTCGCTTCTTTACGTGGGTCGGCCGACGCGGCGCCAGTTCGTCATCCTGGTGCTGAATGCGCTGATCGCGCCGGCGCTGGCCTGGTACGTGCTGGCGCAACTGTTCCGCATCACCCTGCCCTGATCTGCCGGAGACATCTTGCATGGATATTCTGTCTCACCTCACGCCGATGTTCTTCGCGCTGATCGCCGCGGGAACCTCCATCGGCATCATCTTCGGTGCGATCCCGGGCATGACCGCCACCATGGCGGTGGCGGTCTGCCTACCGCTGACCTACGCCTTCGGGCTCGAGAACGGCATCGCGCTGTTGCTGGGGCTCTATGTCGGCGGTATCTCCGGCGGGATGGTGCCCGCCGTGCTGATCAACATCCCCGGCACACCGTCGTCGATCACCACCACCTTCGACGGCTATCCGATGGCCAAGCGGGGCGAGGGCGAGCGCGCGCTCAAGATCGGAATCGTCGCCTCGGTCTTCGGTGGCCTGTTCAGCGCCGCGGTACTGTTCTTCTTCGCCCCGGTGCTGGCGGACTTCGCGATCAAGTTCTCCTACGTCGAGAAGTTCCTGATCATCCTGCTGGCGCTGACGGTGATCGCCTCGCTCTGCTCCAACATGCTGATGGGCGTCTTCAGCGGCGTACTGGGGGTGTGGCTGAGTCTGATCGGCACCTACTCGATCACCGAGGGCGGCAATGGCGAGCCGCGCCTGATGTTCGACTTCATGCAGTACTACCTGATCGACGGCTTCTCGCTGCTGCCGGTACTGATCGGCATCTTCGGCCTGACCACCGTGCTGCTGGACGCCGAGAAGGGGTTCAAGGACGAGACCGGCCAGGGGCCGATTTCGCTCAAGGGCGGGGCCAGGTTCCGGTTCAGCGTGTTCAAGGGCCAGTTGCTCAACCTGATACGCTCCTCGAGCATCGGCACCTTCGTCGGGATCCTGCCGGGCGTCGGCGGCAGCGCCGCTTCGGTCCTGGCCTACAGCCAGGAGAAGAATTTCTCGCGAGACTCCTCCCAGATGGGCAAGGGCGCACCGCAGGGGATCGTCTCGTCGGAGTCCTCCAACAATGCGTTGACCGGTGGCGCGCTGGTGCCGCTGCTGTCGCTGGGCATTCCCGGCGACTCCACCACCGCGATCCTGATCGGTGCGTTCACGCTGCAGGGCATCCAGGTCGGTCCGCTGTTCATCGGCAACAACCTCGATACCTGGTACCTGATGATCATTGCGCTGCTGGCGGCCAACGTGCTGATGTTCGGCATCATGTACTTCGCGATTCGCCATATCGCCAGGGTGATCGAGGTGCCGAAGTACATTCTCTATCCGCTGATCATCATGATGTGCGTCGTCGGCGCCTACGCCATCAATTACGGCATCATGTTCGATGTCTGGACGCTGCTGATCTTCGGGGTGTTCGGCTGGGTCGCCCACAAGATCGGGCTGGAAACGGTGCCGTTGATCATCGGCTTCATTCTCGGCAAGTCGGCGGAGGTCTACTTCGTCAAGAGCCTGGAGTCGTACGGCAACTACTCGATCTTCTTCACCAAGAGCCCGATCGCCATGTTCCTGTGGGTGTTGATCGCCGTGTCGCTGGCGTTCGCGATCTATCTGCGGGTGAGGAATCGACGCCAGGCCTCCGTCGAGAGCTGATCGACCGCCGCCTGGCAGGACGCAACGAAAAAGCCCACGCCATCGGGGATGGCGTGGGCTCGTCGGCATGATGCCGGCAGCCGGTCAGTCGACGCTCAGCTTGCGCGCCTGATTGACGTTCTCCATCGTGGCCAGGCACGCCTCGGCGGCCTCGCG
Organism: uncultured Salinicola sp.; assembly: GCF_937921195.1. NCBI lineage: Bacteria > Pseudomonadati > Pseudomonadota > Gammaproteobacteria > Oceanospirillales > Halomonadaceae > Salinicola > uncultured Salinicola sp. Next base: position 14,884 of record NZ_CALFQK010000212.1, on the reverse strand, counting down.
CCCCTTGGTCAGGAAGTGCTGCTGGAAGAACGACAGATGCGCCTCGTGCTCATGGAAGTGGTGCGGCGTCAGCACCGCGGAGAGCACCGGCACCTCCTGCTCGACCTGCAGTGACATCAGTGCGTCGATCACCGCCGTGGAGACGAAGTCGTGACGATAGATGCCGCCGTCGACGACGAAGCCGGAGGCGACGATCGCGGCGTAGCGGCCGCTCTTGGCCAGCAGCTTGGCCTGCAGCGGAATCTCGAACACGCCGGGAACGGTGAAGGTATCGATCTGCTCGACGGCAAAGCCGCGTTCGGCGACCGCTTCGAGGAAGGCGGCGTGGCAGTTGCCGACGATATCGCCGTGCCAGTCGGCACGAATGAAGGCGATGCGTTGCGACAGCGTCTGCGGCGAGAGCTGCGGCGGATAGGGCTGATTCATGGTCGTTTCCTATTCATCGGTGACCGAAGTCACGTTAACCAGAATCAGGGCTTCGGATCCGCTTGGGAATCACGGGAGGCGGTTGGCGTGGGCGTGAATGGCGAAAGTCACCGATAGCCACGCGTGGCTGACCGAATCGTCGTTGCAAGGGGAACCGTTCTCTTTCATCCGGACTATCACCGTCGGCTTCGGAATCTCACCGAATCTGCTGACCTCGAAGGCGACGCCTTCGAGCGCTCGCGGGCTGAGAGGCTGGCGCTCGTTTCACGCCGCATCATTACCGCCGGTGGGGACTTGCACCCCGCCCTGAGAACCGATCGCGGCGAACCGCAATCCGCCGATAGTCTACGCCGATTCCGGCGCACGAGAAAGTCGAACGCGGGGGACCCTGTGGTATCGTGAGCCGGTCGAACAGGCCGGCTGAACGGGGGCGTCGGCCTCGGGCCGTTCCAGGCCGATCTTCTTCACACTCGATCTTCTCAAAACATGGAAGCGTGCATGAACGAGCGCAACGAGAACGCCGATATCGCTCTGATGACGGAAATCGCCACCCTCTACTACACCGAGGGAGAAACCCAGGAGGTCATCGCCAATCGGTTGGGTATCTCGCGGGTCAAGGCGGGGCGGTTGCTCAAGCGCGCCCAGGCGGAGGGGATCGTCGACGTTCGCGTGCGCCAGCATCCTGCCGTCAGCGCGGAGATCGAACAGGCGTTGAAGCGGCGCTTCGGGATCAAGCGCGCGTTGATCGCGCTCGATCACGCCGATTCCGACGTTCAGCGCGCCAACGTGGCCAGCCTGGTGGCCGATCATCTCTCGCGACAGCTGAGCGAGGGGGCGATCGTCGCCGTCGGCATGGGGCGCAACGTCGGTGCGGTGGCGGACAACGTGTTCGAGCAGGGGCAGCGCCAGTGCTCTTTCGTCTGCGCCATCGGCGGTTCGGTGCGGGCGGGGGAGTACATGAACCCGGATCACATCTGTCGCCGGCTGGCGATCAAGTTCGGCGGCGACAGCGAGACACTCTATGCGCCGGCGCTGGTGCAGAACCTCGAGCTGCGCGACGCCATGTACGAGAATCCGACCATTCGCCAGACGCTGGACCGCGCCCGGCGCGCCGATCTGGCGCTGATCGGCATCGGCGATCTCAGCGAGAACAGCAACATGGTGCGGATGGGCTGGTTCACGCCGCAGGAGACTGCCGAGGCGCGGCTCTCCGGCACCGTGGGCGACATGATGGGCTACGATTTCATCGACATCTATGGCCGCCCGTCGATGACGCCGATGCAGGGCCGCGTCATCGGCCTGACCATCACCGATCTGGCTCGAATCCCCGACGTGATCGCCATCGCCGCCGAGAATACCAAGGCGGCCGGCATACTCGGCGCGTTGCGCACCGGGGTGATCGACACCCTCGCGACCAGCGTCACCAACGCCCACACCATCCTGCGGCTGGACGAGGCGACCCGGGTCGACGACAAATCCGGCTAGGCGCTTCCCTCGGCGCCCGAACCGCCGCGTCACGAATCCACCAACGAAAAACGCCCGGCCAACAGGCCGGGCGCTTCGTTGCGAGCTGTCAGGCGTCGACGATCAGCCCAGCAGCTTCTCGGCGCGGGCGACGACCTTGTCGACCGTGAAACCGAAGTGCTTGAACAGATCGCCGGCCTTGGCGGACTCGCCGTAGGTGGTCATGCCGATCACGTCGCCGTCCAGGCCCACGTACTTGTACCAGGTCGACGGGATGGCGGCTTCCACCGCCAGGCGAGCGCGCACGGACTTGGGCAGTACCGACTCGCGATAGCTGTCGTCCTGCTCGTCGAAGGCGCTGGTGCAGGGCATGGAGACCACGCGAACCTTCTTGCCCTTGCCTTCGAGCTCCTTGGCGGCATCCATCGCCAGGCCCACCTCGGAACCGGTGGCGATCAGGATCAGCTCGGGCGTGCCGCCCTCGGCCTCCTTGAGCACGTAGCCGCCCCGGCGGATATTTTTCAACTGCGCGGCGTCACGCGACTGCGCCGGCAGGTCCTGGCGCGAGAAGATCAGCGCCGTCGGGCCTTTCTCACGCTTCAGGCCCTCGACCCAGGCCGCCGCCGTTTCGGTGGCGTCACACGGGCGCCAGGTCGCCAGGCCGGGCAGGTTGCGCAGGTCGGCCAGCTGCTCGATGGGCTGGTGGGTCGGGCCATCCTCGCCGAGACCGATGGAGTCGTGGGTGAAGACGTGGATGATGCGGGTGTGCGACAGCGCGGACATGCGCACGGCGTTGTGCATGTACTCGAGGAACACCAGGAAGGTGGCGTCATAGGGAATGAAGCCGCCGTGGGTGGCGATGCCGTTGGCGATCGCGCCCATGCCGAACTCGCGCACGCCGTAGTGCAGGTAACCGCCGTCGAAATCTTCCTTGCTGATCGCCTTGGCGCCTTTCCACAGCGTCAGGTTGGACGGTGCCAGGTCGGCGCTGCCACCGAACAGCTCGGGCAGGTCCGGTCCCAGTTCGTTGAGTACGCCCAGCGATGCCTTGCGCGATGCGGTGGTCTCGGACTTCTCCTGCGCCGCCTGGATCAGGGCATCGCCGTCGAAGTTGGCCGGCAGCTCGCCGTTGTAGCGACGCTTCAGCTCCTTGGCCAGTTCCGGGTAGGCTTGCTCGTAAGCCGCCAGCTTGGCATCGTACTCGGCCTCGCGCTTCTGGCCCTGCTCTCGGGCGTCCCAGGCGGCGTAGTATTCGTCGGGAATCTCGAACGCCGGGTATTCCCAGCCCAGCTCCTTGCGGGCGGCGGCGACTTCGTCCTCGCCCAGCGCGGCGCCGTGGCTCTCCTCCTTGCCCGCCTTGTTGGGCGAGCCGAAGCCGATCACGGTCTTGCAGATGATCAGGGTCGGCTTGTCGGTGACGCCCTTGGCTTCCTCGATGGCGGCGTTGATCTGCTCGGCATCGTGGCCATCGACATCGCGGATCACGTGCCAGTGGTAGGCCTCGAAGCGCTTGCCGGTATCGTCGGTGAACCAGCCCTCGACTTCACCGTCGATGGAGATGCCGTTGTCGTCGTAGAACACCACCAGGTTGCCCAGCCCCAGGGTACCGGCCAGCGAGCAGGCTTCGTGGCTGATCCCTTCCATCAGGCAGCCGTCGCCGGCAAAGACCCAGACGCGGTGATCGACGATCTCATGGCCTTCGCGGTTGAACTGCGCGGCCAGCGTGCGCTCGGCGATGGCCATGCCGACACCGTTGGCCAGGCCCTGACCCAGCGGGCCGGTGGTGGTTTCGATGCCCCGGGTGTAGCCGTGCTCCGGGTGACCGGGGGTCTTGGAGCCCAGCTGGCGGAAGTTCTCGAGCTCCTTCATCGGCAGGTCGTAACCGGTCAGGTGGAGCAGCGAGTAGTGCAGCATCGAGCCGTGACCGTTGGAGAGAATGAAACGGTCGCGATCTTCCCAGTCCGGATTGGCGGGGTTGTGCTTGAGATGGTCGTTCCACAGCACTTCCGCGATATCGGCCATGCCCATCGGCATGCCGGGGTGGCCGGAGTTGGCCTTCTGCACGGCGTCCATGGAAAGCGCGCGGATGGCGTTGGCTAGCTGACGACGAGATGGCATTGGCTTTCGGATCCCCTAGATCGTAAATGGATGATGTCGCGAGACGCGATCTGACACTCGTTTTGACACGATGAGTTCGGCACGGCAATCAAGTCTAACGTGGCTGGTCAGTGTAGCGCGGATGATCAATCCGATGCGGAGGATTCGTTCCGCGCGGCTGATCCGTTTGACGCGAGCAGCGAGGCTTCGTTCACGATCGCCTCGAACGCGGCCGGATCGTGGGCAAAGCGCCCCAGGAACAGACCATCGACCTTTCCCGCCAGACGGGTCAACAGGTCGGGGCCGGCGCTGCCGCCGTAGATCACGCTGGCAGACGGGTGCGTGGAGAGGTGATCCCGCAATCCCTGGCAGACCGCCGCAATGTGTGCCAGCGACGCCGGTTCCGAGGCACCGATCGCCCAGTGCGGTTCATAGGCGATCACCAGCGGCTGCGAGCGCTGTTCCGGCGTCGCCAGTGCCAGCGCCGAATCGATCTGATGCCGGCAGTCGGCAATGGCATCGCGCGGTTCGCCGCGGTCGGATTCGCCGATGCAGAGCACCGGTATCAGCCCTTGTGCCAGGGCGATGCGTGTCTTGGTGGCGACGATGCCGTCATCTTCCGCGAACAGACGCCGCCGTTCGGCGTGGCCGATCTCGACATAACGACAGCCCATCTCGGCCAGCATGGCCCCGCTCACCTCGCCAGTATAAGCGCCGGGTGGCGCCTGATACAGGTTCTGGCCACCCACCCCGACTGGGGTGTTGGCGAAGCAGTCGAGTACCGGGGCGATAGCGGGAAAACTGGGCAGCACGAACAGCGACACCCGGCCGTCGATGACGGCCGGGTGATGGGCGAGACGGTTGGCGACCTGGCGGCACCAGTCCAGGGTCTGGGCATAGCCGAAATACATCTTGAAGCTGATGCCCAGGGTAATCGGAGCGTGAGCCATGGCGTCCTCGCGCTGTGGAGCGTCATGTCATCGAGGGTGGCATCACCGGTCGATGACGGGTTGGATGGCGGCGACGATCAGGGAGAGGGAGACCGCACCGGGGTCCGGCGTACCGAGGCTCTTTTCGGCCAGCGGGCGGGCGCGCCCCATCTTCGGTCTGAGCTCGCAGGTGGCGGTCGCCGCCGCTTCGCAGGCCTCGACGGCCTTGCGCCATGCCGTGGCGAGATCGTCTCCCGCGGCGACGGCCTGTTCGAGGGTCTCGCTGAACGGTGCCAGCGCATCCACCAGGGTCTTGTCGCCCAGCTTGGCCTTGCCGAACGCCATCACGTCGTTCTTGGCCTTGGCGATGCCTTCAGCATAGTCAGCCGGGGTCGGGTCGTCATCGTCGCCAAGCGTCACGCTGAGCGCGTTCAGCATCACGCCCCAGATGGCGCCGGAGGTACCGCCGGCGCGATCCGACCAGGCCTCGGCGGCCATGCGCAGCAGCGTGCCGGCCCCGGCACTGCGGCTCACCGCGTCCTCGGCGGCCAGTTCCGCGGCGACCACGCCGCGCTGCATGCCGATGCCGTGATCGCCATCCCCGGCAATGGCGTCGAGCCGCCCCAGCTCTTCCACCTTCTGGTCGATGATCCTGCGCGTCGCGCTCAGCGCCTGATAGAGGCAGCGCGCGGCAGCGATCGATGCTTCGCTGGCTGGCGGAATGGCGTCGGCATCCGGAATGTCCAGCGCTGAGGCGTCGATCGGCGGGGCTGCCTCGAGACTGCCCTTGCGATAGGCGGGCGCATCCGCCGGCGCCTTCCAGAGCCGCTCCAGCTCGTCGTCGAGCCAGAACAGCGTCAACGAGGCGCCCGCCATGTCGAGACTGGTGACCAGTTCTCCCACCTCCGGTTCGACGATCTCCAGCCCGGCTTCCGTCAGCAGCTGATTGACCCGGCGATAGACCACGAACAGCTCTTCGTACTTGATCGAGCCCAGGCCGTTGAGCAGCACCGAGGCCTTGGCGCCTTTGACACTGCCGACGCCATCGGGGATCTCCTCCATCAGGTGAGAGACCAGCAGCTCGGCCAGGGCATCGGCACTGGGCACGTCCTGCTCGCTGATCCCCGGCTCGCCGTGGATGCCCAGGCCGACCGCCATCTTGCCGGCGGGTACGTGGAACAGCGCGTCCTTCGAACCCGGCAGCGTGCAGCCGTCGAATGCCACGCCCATCGAGCGCGTGCGCAGGTTGGCCGCGCGGGAGACACGCACGACTTCCTCCAGCGAATAGCCCGCCTCGGCCGCTGCCGCCGCGATCTTGAACACGGTCAGGTCGCCGGCGATGCCGCGACGCTTGTGAAGCTCCTCCGGTCCGGCGCTGGAGACATCGTCGATGACCGCGACGATCTCGCAGGGGATGCCCTCGCGGATCAGACGCTCCCGCGCCTGGCCGAAATGCAGCACGTCGCCGGCGTAATTGCCGAAGCTGAGCAGCACCCCGGCGCCATTGTTGGCGGCCTTGCAGACGTTGTAGACCTGCTGCGCCGACGGCGAGGCGAACAGGTTGCCCATGACCGCGCCATGGGCCAGCCCCTGGCCGACCAGCCCCGCGAAGGCCGGATAGTGGCCCGATCCACCGCCGATGACGACGGCGACGGTGCCCGGCTCGCTGCGAGTGCTGCGGATGACCCCGCCGGGTACCTGGCAGACCCGTTGCGCATGCGCAGCGACGAACCCCTCGGTCGCTTCGTCGACGAAATTCACAGGATCGTTGTAAAGACGTGTCATGGCCGACGCTCCCGGCGATTGAGTGAATGTCAGGCCTTGGCGATCGATGATCCGGGGCCTGATGAAAATATGATCCAGGTTTGCGCATTTGGTTTTCTTGCTGCGCCTGGGACCATCATAGCGGCCAAAGGGGGCGGCGATATGCGACTTTGGTGGTGATGAAGCCCCGTTTCGTGCCTGCGTTTCGACGGTTTTTTTATCGCTTCAGGCTGATTCCGCGCCGATTTTTGGGGTTTTGGCGCCTTAGTACACACGACTTTATGCTCATATGAGATATTCTTGTTCATATGATCGGTGTGTGACTATGATGATGCCGTCGAGGTTCGACGTCATTGACAGCATGGAGGTGAGTGATGGCAAAGCAGTGGCGAGTGGCACTGGGGTGTGACGAGGCGGCGTACGAAATGAAGCAGGCGATGATCGAGCATGTCAGGGCGCTGGGGCATGAAGTCGAGGACTTCGGCACCCACGAGGCCAAGCCGGTGCTCTACCCGGACATCGCGATCGAGGTCGCCGAGGCGATCGCGGCGGGGCGCTACGATCGCGGCATTCTGATGTGCGGCACCGGCATTGGGGTAGCGATCTCCGCCAACAAGGTGGCCGGCATTCGCGCCGCGCAGGCACACGACACCTATTCGGCCGAACGGGCCCGCAAGAGCAACGACGCCCAGATCGTCACCATGGGGGCGCGTGTCATCGGTGTCGAGCTGGCCAAGACGATCGTCGAGAGTTTCCTGGGTAACGAGTATGAACCCGGCGGTCGCTCGCAGCCCAAGGTGGATCGGATCGAGGCCTACGAACGCGAGCATCGCTGAATCGTGTTGCCTGTCTCGGCATCCTCCTGCGGAAGTCGGAAGTCGGAAGTCGGAAGTCGGAAGTTGGAAGTCGGAAGTCGGAGGTTGAAAGTTGGAGGTTGAAAGTTGGAGGGGTCTCAGGGGATCGGCGCGGCGGTCGAAGAGGTTGGCGAAGCCGCGGGTAGCGATAGGTCTCAGCCGGGTGATCATATGATCATTGATTATGGCTCTTCTGGATTCTGCCGACTGTGGCGGTTTGATTGTCGATAGAATAATAACTTTTTGAAAAAGAATAAAAATAATCGATCTTTCGTCGTGACCACTAAAGTCTGTCTTGCCCGTGTGGCGCGCGAAGCAGTAAATGATGAAGACAAAAGGTGTTCATATGAACTCCATGAGTGTCATGTGAATGGTGGTAGAGATCATTCCGGAGGGTTCTCCATGAAAATCGTCAAGGCGGGTGTGGTACTGGGGCTCGGTATTCTGGCATCCGTGGGGGTGGCATCATCGGCTCTCGCCGCCGATGGCCCGGGGACCGAGAAGAGCGAGAGCTACCGCTTCGTGGTGGTGCCGAAGGTCGTCCATCCATGGTTCGACAAGGTCAACCAGGGGGCGCAGCAGGCAGCCGCCGCGATCGAGGCGCAGACCGGCTCCGAGGTGGAGATCCAGTATTCGGCTCCCCAGAGCGCCAACGTCGCCCAGCAGAACGAGATCATCGAGCGCGCCATCTCGACGCGCCCCGACGGAATCATCGTCGATCTGCTCGACCCCAGCGGCAACCGGACCGTGCTGCAGGAGGCCCAGGAGCAGGGGATTCCGATCACGCTGTTCGATTCGATCAATCCCGAGGGAATGAACCTGACCACCGTCGGCAGCGATTTCTGCGAGCAGGCCGAGATGGCGGCCAACCGCTTGATCGAACTGCTGGATGGCAAGGGCAAGGTGGCGATCATGATGGGGGTGCCCACGGCGCCCAATCACGCCGAGCGGGCACGCTGTGCGCAGGCCGTGTTCGACGCCCACGACGGTATCGAGGTCGTCGCGACCGGCGTCGACAACGATGACATCAACACTGCGCAGCAGCAGGCCTCCGCGATCATGCAGGCCAATCCGGATCTCGATGGGTGGGTCGCCTCGGACGCCGCGGGACCGGTCGGTATCGGCCAGGCGATCAAGGAGGCCGACAAGGTCGGCAAGGTTCAACTGGTCGGCCTCGACGACCTCAGCCAGATGCTGGTGTTGATCAAGGAGGGCGTGGCGGACTCCTCGTCGGCTTCGCGCCCGACCATGCAGGGCTACTGGTCGGTGATCAACATGTGGCAGCTGGCTACCGGGGCGATCACGCCCAATCACATCGATACCGGCAACGTCATGATCACGCCCGATAACGTCGACTCCTTCATGGAGTGAGGCTCGGAACGCCCTCGCCTGCGGCCGTGTCGTGGGCGGGGCGGTTTCGATGATTCAATGCGAGAGTCCGCGGGAGGCGACAATGGCTTACTTGCACGTCGATCATGTCAGCAAGCGGTTTCCGGGCGTCAAGGCGCTGGATGACATCGTGCTCGAGATCGAGATGGGCCAGGTGCACACGCTGGCGGGGGAGAATGGCGCGGGCAAGTCGACGCTGGTCAAGATCTTGACCGGCACCGAGAAGCCTTCCCAGGGGCGCGTGATGATCGATGGCCAGGATGCGGCAAGCCACGATCACCTGCACAAGACCATTGCCTATGTCCCGCAGGAGATCAATCTGTTCGGCAACATGACCGTGGCCGAGAATCTTTTCATGCCCTTTTCGCGCTCCCGGCGCGGGGGATGGCTGTTCAGGCGTCGCGAGCTGGAACGGGCGGCACAGACCTGGATCGATCGCTTCAAGATCGCGGCCAGGCCCGGCGACAAGGTGCGCCATATCTCCATCTCCGACCAGCAGCTGCTGCAGATCGCGCGGGCCTGCACCAACGAGTCGATGAAAATCCTGATTCTCGACGAGCCGACCTCCTCGTTGACGGAGACCGAGGTCGAGCGCGTCTTTCGGGTGGTGCGGGACGTGGTGTCCTCGGGCTGCGGCGTCGTCTTCATTTCGCACAAGTTCGACGAGATGTTCGCCATCAGCGACACCATCAGCGTGTTGCGCAACGGCCGCAAGATCGAGACGCGGCCGGCGTCGCAGCTGGACGACCGCCAATTGGTGTCGCTGATGTCGGGGCAGGAGGTCAAGACGGATAGCCGCCTGCAGCCCGAGGGCGGGAGCGGGGAGGTCATGCTGCGAGTCGAAGGCCTCAGCGGGAAAAGATTCGAGGATGTCTCGTTCACCTTGCGGCGCGGGGAGATCCTGGGGTTCGCCGGGCTGGTCGGGGCTGGTCGCTCCGAGGTGATGCAGACCCTGTTCGGCTTCCTGCCGGCCCGGTCCGGAAAGGTCCAGTTGGAGGGGCGGGCGTGGCGGCTGGGGGACACGCACTACTCCATCCGCAACGGTCTGTTCTACCTCTCCGAAGAGCGCAAGTATCACGGCATCTTTCCCGGCCAGAGCGTGCGCCGCAATATCGGCATGGCATTGCTGCGCGCCACGGCCCGCCACGGCGTTATCGACGCCCGCCTGGAGCGTGGGCGTGTCGGCGACATCGTGCGTGACTACGACATCAAGACCCCGACCATGAACAAGAACATCACCTTCCTGTCGGGGGGCAATCAACAGAAGGCGATCATCGGGCGCGCCATGGCCTGCGACCCTCGCATCCTGATCTTCGATGAGCCGACCAAGGGGATCGATATCCGCACCAAGATGGAGATCTACCGGTTGATGAAGGTGCTGGCCGAGCGTGGCGTGGGGATCATCCTGGTGTCATCGGAGATGGATGAATTGCGGCGTTGCGCCAATCGCATCGTCACGCTCTACGAAGGGAAGGTCAGCGGGGAATTTCATATCGACCAGGCCAGCGGAGACGCGCTGGTCGGGGCCATCCACGGTCACGGGGGAAGCGGGCATGCTGCGTAAGGCAATGGGTTTCATGGTCAGCAATCCTCTGAGCGGTGTGGTGGGGGTATTGGCGCTCATCGTGGTGGTGGCGTCGCTGCTGTCGGAAAATTTCCTGAACAGCTACAACCTGGTCATCATCGCCCGGTCGCTGGCCTTCATCGGCATGATCACCATCGCGCAGTCGATGCTGATGATCCTGGGGGAACTGGACCTGTCGCTCGGCGCCATCGGCGGTTTCTGCGGTGTGATCGGCGGCATCCTGATGGTGAAGATAGGGCTGAATCCGTGGTTGGCATTCGCGCTCTGTCTGGTGATCGGGGCGCTGTTCGGGTTGCTCAATGGCCTGCTGGTGACGCTGCTCCGGCTGCCCTCGCTGGTGCTGACGATCGGCATGGCGGGGGTCTACGGCGGCCTCAACCTGGTCATCACCAAGGGCGTGGCGATCACCGGCATCCCCGCCGACATCGGCTTTCTCGGCAGCGGCAAGTGGGCCGGCCTGCCGGTACCGTTCTGGATCATGCTGCTGTTCCTGGTCGTCGCCTGTTTCATCACGCTGAAGACGCCGTTCGGGCGCTACATGTACGCCGTCGGCAGCAATCTGTCGGCCGCCAGGATGCTGGGCATTCGCGCCGATCGTGTCCGTCTGGGCGTCTTCGCCTTCGCGGGCTTCCTGGCGGCGCTGGCCGGCATGCTGATGGTCGCCCGGCTGGGCTCGGCGCAGCCCTCCATCGGGGATTCGTGGGTGCTGGGACCCATCGCTGCCTCGGTGATCGGTGGGGTGCCGACCACCGGCGGCATCGGTACGCCGTTGGGGGCGATCTTCGGCGCGGCGATCATCGGCGTCATCGAGAACGTGATCGTGCTGCTGGGCATCTCCCCGTACTGGCAGTCGATGGTGAGCGGCGCCATCGTGGTGATCGCGATATCGCTGGACTCCATCTCGCGACGCTATTTCAAGCGCGATTGATCGATCCGGCTGCGAGGACGACGGCCGCGGCCGTCGTCCTCGCAAGGCCGGATTCGCCTCCGCCGCAGTGATGCGGCTCGAATGGCCTTGCTGCCCGCGCTTCACGCTCAAGCAATGTTCGTTCAATCCTTCCAGTGAACATATGATCGTATTTAGACCATTCTAACGCATTTGTTTCCCGCCCATTCTCTCGAGTCTTGCCGCGTGCTCGTCGATAACTTTAGTCGTAGCAGGCCAAATGAATTCATTTTAAATTGATGTTTATCAACAAGATGAAAATCGTTTGCCTAAAGTCTTAGAGTGCATTGCCGGGTTGCGTATTGATGTCTTTTCCGCTGCTGAGCTAAAAACATATGACCGAATATTGATCATGTGTTTAAGCACGGGAGATCTTCCATGAGCGACTCCACCGCGACATCCGCGCAAGCGACTTCCCTCGACGACATTCCCCGCACGATGAAAGCCGTGGTCGCCTATGCGCCCAACGATTATCGCTACGAAGAGGTGCCGGTCCCCGAGATCGACGACAAGGAGATCCTGGTCAAGGTCGAGGGTTGCGGCATCTGCGCCGGGGACATCAAGTCCTACGACGGCGCGCCCAGCTTCTGGGGCGACGAGACACAGCCCGCCTATATCAAGGCGCCGATGATTCCGGGGCACGAGTTCATCGGCCGGGTGGTGAAGGTCGGTGCCCACGTCGAGGGTTACGCCGTCGGCGATCGCGTGATTTCCGAACAGATCGTGCCGTGCTGGAACTGTCGCTTCTGCGGTCGGGGGCAGTACTGGATGTGCGAGAAGCACGACCTGTACGGCTTCCAGAACAACGTCAACGGCGGCATGGCCGAGTACATGAAGTTCACCAAGGAGGCGATCAACTACCACGTCCCCGAGGAACTGCCGCTGGAGAAGGCGATCCTGATCGAGCCCTACGCCTGCTCGCTGCATGCGGTACAGCGCGCCAGAATCGAGCTGGGCGATGTGGTGGTGCTTTCCGGCGCCGGTACGCTGGGGCTGGGCATGGTCGGTGCGGCCAAGAAAGCGGGTGCCGAGAAATTGATCGTGCTCGACCTGTTCGACGAGCGCCTGGAACTGGCCAAGAAGTTTGGCGCCGATCTGACCCTCAACCCCAAGCGCGACGACGTGGTCTCGATCATCAAGGAGATGACCGAGGGCTACGGCTGCGACGTCTACATCGAGGCGACCGGGCATCCCAAGTCGGTGGAGCAGGGCCTGTCGATGATTCGCAAGCTGGGGCGTTTCGTCGAGTTCAGCGTGTTCAAGGATCCGGTCAGCGTCGACTGGAGCATCATCTCCGACCGCAAGGAGCTGGACGTGCTGGGCTCCCACCTCGGCCCGTACTGTTATCCGCTGGTGATCGAGGGGATCCGCAACGGCGATTTCCCGACCGAAGGGGTGGTGACTCACAAGCTGCCGCTGGAGAAATACGAGGAAGGGTTCGAGCTGATGAAGAGCGGTTCGAAGTCCTTGAAGATCGTGCTGATCCCTTGAGCCGACAGGTTTGCAAAAGAGGACGCTTTTCATGAGTGCAGCAGTTGCCAGTCGGCCAGCGGCGCCGAACAAGCTGAAGGGACGTCTGATCATCGGTGCCTGCGTGGCCGTGGTGCTGGCCGCGATGGCCTGGGACACCAAGGTCATCGAGATCGGCACCGAAGCCGAACTGGCCGGGGGATTCTCCGCCGAGACCTATGGCGGGGAGCACTTCCCGGCCATCCAGGCGAGCGTCGAGGAGCGCGCCGTCGATGCCGGTGAACTGGCGTCGGCGGTACTCGCGGACTCGACAGCGGCGGGTCAGAAGTATGGTGTCGGCGATGGTTTCGGCCCGGTGGTGCCGGTCACTTTCAGCGGGACGTTCGGTGAGGCGCGCTCAGGCATCTATACGGTCGAAGCCGAAGGCGTGCCCGAGGAGATCACGCTGCGCGTGCAGACCGGCCCGGCGATCAATGGCACCGACCTGCGCGACGCCACCGGCGAGATCTCGTTCGGTGAGTTCGCCAACCAGATCGAGTATCAGAACGCGGGGGCGTCGATCAATGACGCGATGAAGCAAGCGGTGCTGGCGGATATCGATACCGCCGACCTGAGCGGCAAGACCGTCAGGGTGACCGGCGTGTTCAAGCTGATCAATCCCAAGAACTGGCTGGTGACCCCCGTCAGCATGGAGGTGCAGTGATGGCTTCCTCTTCGAGTCGGCCCGCTCCCGCCAGCGAACCGGTCGACGATATCGTCCTGTCGGCGCGGGATGTCGCCAAGTCGTTCGGCAGCGTGCATGCGCTCAAGACGGTCAACTTCGACGTCTATCGCGGCCAGGTGACCACGCTGTTCGGCGAGAACGGGGCCGGCAAGTCGACGCTGATGAAGATCCTGTCCGGCGTGATCCAGCCGACCTCCGGCGAGATCGTGCTGGAGGGCGAGGCGGTACGCTTCGCCTCGACCACCGATGCCCAGCGCCTGGGCATTTCGATCATCCATCAGGAGTTGAGCCTGGCGCCCAACCTGAGCGTGCGCGACAACATCTTCATGGGCCGCGAGATCAAGGGGCCGACCGGTATCGACTATGCCGAGGAGGCGCGTCAGACCCGGGCGTTGATGGAGGAGCTCGACGAGCCGATCGATCCGCTGACGCCGGTGGAGGACCTGCGCCTGGGGCAGCAGCAGATCGTCGAGATCGCCCGGGCGCTGTCGGTGAACTCGCGCATCCTGATCATGGACGAGCCGACCTCGGCGCTGTCGGCGACCGAGGTCGAAGTGCTGTTCCGGGTGATTCGCGACCTCAAGAGCCGCGGGGTGTCGATCGTCTACATCTCCCACCACCTGGAGGAGGCGCTGCTCATCACCGATCACGCGGTGGTACTGCGCGATGGCGTGATGACGGCCTACGCCAGGCGAGCGGATATCGACCTGGAGTGGATCGTGCGCAACATGGTCGGCGAGAACTTCGATCTCGGCTCGCCGCCGACCGGTCACGCCCTGGGCGAGGTGGCGCTGTCGCTGGAGGATGTCAGCGTCGCCGATACCGCAGTGCCGGAGCGCTCGGTGGTCGATCATCTGTCGCTGGAGGTTCGCGCCGGCGAGATCGTCTGCATCTACGGCCTGATGGGGGCCGGGCGCACCGAACTGCTCGAGTGCGTGGCCGGTCGCGTGCCGCTGAGCGGTGGGCGGGTGGTGCTGGAAGGCGAGGACGTCTCGCACCTGAGCATCGCCGAGCGCATCGCCAAGGGCCTGGTGCTGGTGCCGGAAGACCGGCAGCGCGATGGCCTGGTCCAGACCATGTCGGTGGGCGAGAACCTGTCGCTGGCCAGCATCAAGGCATTCACCCGCTGGCTGCTGACCTCGGGAAGCCGCGAGCGCGGCGTGGTCGACGAGTCGATCGCCAACGTCCATATCAAGACCGACGGGCCCAGGGCCGAGATCGGCTCGCTCTCCGGCG
>NZ_CALFQK010000211.1:0-16624 GCF_937921195.1 uncultured Salinicola sp. | reverse complement strand
CAGGGTTCGGCGTGGTGATGACCCAGGTGCCGGCGACGGTCTGCGAGAGCTTGAAGTCGGCCATGATCTTTTTCCCTTCTCGATTTCGGATCCGAAATCATGACCTCCTTGAAGGTCCTTCATCAGTCGTTGGCGGCCTCGACTGCGTCGTGGTCTGCGGCCAGGGGCATGGGCGCCCAGGTGATGTTGGCGCTCCTGTCGATGTAGGGCCCGACGGCGAATTCCGGGTTCGATATCCGGTATGTGAATCCGCCTGCGGCCGGTTCGCGCAGGACGAGGGCGTAGTGCTCCTCCGGCACCGGCGGGTCGTTCCGGAGGCTGCGGAACGCGCTGTCGTCCGGGACCGGAGCCCACTTGTCGATGCCCTTGAAGATTGGGCCGTCGACCGTTTCGGCCTCGATGACCATGTAGGAGAGGCATGCTTCGACGTTCATCGGATGGACGATGATCTGCTGCCTGTCCTTCGGCGCGCTGCCGAGCGGCTGGTAGGGGTCGGCTGCTGCATTGCTCTGCGGCATGGTGTGCTCCTTCCTTGTGCGGGGTTATCGCGTCATGCGATCGAGGCGCGAGTAATCGTCCTCGATGCGTTCGCGCGGGTGAAAATCGGAACGGATCGCGTCGATCGTTACCGAACCATCGCGTGCGATAGCGCCTTCGATGTCGACTGAGATGCTGACGGACCGGGTGCTCTTGGGAATGTCGTAGAGCGCGGTGAGGGTGGCGCAGGCGTCGAACCGTGAGCCTTCCGTGGTAGCTAGGAAGACGTCGCCGAGCGAAAGCATTTCGCTTGATGCATCAGGTGCGGGCTGCCCTTCGACCAGCAGGATCCGGGCGATGGCATCTGCGTCCATGGCCTGCGCCACGAAATTGATGCCTGCTTGGATCTGGTTGGTGGCCATGGTGGTTCTCCTTGGGGGCTTCTCGTATCAGCGCTGCTTCATCTCGAACGCGACGATGTCGTAGGCGTCGCTATCGATGGGGACGCGGATGTAGTCGTCCGACTTGTGGCCCATGCCGGGAAGGTCCTCGGCATTGCAGCTGTCGCCGTCCGGCCACACGATGAGATCGTCGCCGCTATGCGGATACCTGCGCACGCCTTCATGCATGAACATGGCGTCCGCTGCGATGTCATGGATGTTCTTTGCCATGATGTCTTTTCCCTTCTCGATCTCGGTTGCGGATCGGACGATCGCGCCGTCTGCCTCCGGCGCCTCACATGTCCGTGATGATGCCGGAGGCCATGGGGCTGTCGAGGATCAGACCGCGATGCGCGTGGGCTTGGGAAGCTGGACCATCAGCGTGGCGATCGTGCCGGCATCGCCGAGGCCGCTGCCGTAGCACAGGATGTCGTAGCCGGCATTCGCCAGTGCCTGCGCGGCATCGGCGGCGACATCGAAGCGGCGCTCGCCGGTGACGGGATCACGGGTCGCACCGGTGATGACGACGTCACGTACGCTCGGTTCCGGATTGACCGTGATGGAACCCGCTTCGATGCCTGCATCGCGCAGGGTGTCGATGATGTGGAGGTTGTCGAACATCGGATTTTCCTCTCTCTGGACTGATTGCGCGATCCGCGTCCCGAAGGGCTCACCCGCCTTGGGCGGAATCTCTCTTCCGGGCCGCCAGGCGGCGGCGCCTGTCGTACCTGTCGAAGGTCAGTGACGGCTCGACCGGCTGGCCGTCGTCCCCGATGAGGGGATCGACCGCGATGCCGAGGAAGTCGCCCCAGTCGGCCGCGTCGATGAGGGCGCGATCACGCGCCTCCTCGATCGAGAGGCCCTCGTGATTGGTGTAGACCGATCCGGTGGCATGGGCCGCTGCGGTCATCTCGAAGCCTTCGTCCGAATGCAGCATCACGTGGAACGTGGTGCGCTCGCAGGATTCGTACATGCGGCGGATGCGGATGCGGATGATATCGGGCATGGGCGGTTCCGTCCGGATCGATCAGGCGTAGGCGCGCGCGGCGTGCTTGCCCTTGCGGCTGTAGGAGCCCTTGCCCTTGCCGGGGCGGACGACCTGGCGGCGGAAGGCGCCGTGTGCGAGCGCGCCGGCCATCGGATTGCGGGTCGCGGGCGCCTTGGTGCTGTTCTTGGCCATCTGATTTTCCTTCTCGATCTGATCTCGAACCGATCCAGATCCCCAAGGGAAGATGTAAGTCACGGACTGCATGGCATCACGAGAGGGCCGCACCTGCGGATTGACCCTCTCGTGATGCTTATCGTTCAGGCAGCCTTGGCCAAGCTTTCCGGTTTGACCGGGAAGCCTGCATCCGAAGCGATCGAGACGATGGTCTCGAGCATTCCGAATTCTTCTTCGGTCCTGGGATTGGCGGGTGCGCAATCGCCCAGGGTGTTCATGTAGAAACCGTCGGCGAAGAACTCGGTCCGGGCGTCGTCACGGATGGAGCCTGCCGCGCCGCGGGTGAAGAAGGTGATCGCCGCCATCGTCGTGACGTAATCGGCATTGCTCATATGTCCTTCGATCACGGCATCCACCCCGAAGCGCCAGTCGACTGGGTTGGAGACCTTCGCGAAGGCGGCGGTGAGGACATTGAGACCCTTGCCGTTGCTTGCGTCCTTGACCAGGCGCTCGTGCTTCTGGTCTTCGTTCGCATTGTTGTGTGCTTCGATGCGGGCAGCCTTGCGCTCGGCGGCCGCAGCGGCGACGTCGGCATTGCGCTGAGCATGTGCTTCAGCACGAGCAGCACGCGTTTCGGCGCCGAGCTTCTTCATCGCAGCGATGTTCGCACGAAGAGCCTGGCGACCGGCGGTCTTCTTGGCCCGGCGATTGGCATTGCCGATCTTCTTGGCGGCGGCGTTACGAGCTTCGTGGGCGCGCTGGGCGTCGGATTTGGTCTTGCGTGCCATGGTATCGGATTCCTCGTGTCGGATTGATTTTTCCTTCCCCGTCCGGGGAACGCTTCTCTTGATCTTGAGCAGGTGACGGCCCGCAGGGCCGTCCATCTCGATTCCGCCTGGCGGATGTGGATGCAAAAAAAGGGACCGCACGCGAGATGCGGTCCCTTTCGTCCTTGTTCGGGCGGTGCGTATCAGCCGAGGAGCATTTCTTCCTCTTCGTCGTCCTCGTCCGTCTCTCCCTCGTTCAGACCGAGGAAGTCGAACGATACGCGCGCGACCTTCCCGTCTTCATCGCGTTCGATGTAGACGGGATAGAGGCCGTCGCCCCAGCCGGTCCGGCTGGCGGCGGCATTGGGGCCGAACATCCAGCGATCGTCGCTGGTGCCGTGGCAGACGGTATTGTATCCGAGACGCGGGCTGGAGGGCTCGTAGGGCAGCAGCTCCCAGTCGCCGCTCGCGTTGAGCGCGTTCATCGTCATGCCGTTCTCGGAATCGATCGGCGTTTCGTAGTGGGGGAAGTCGACCCCGTACTGGAGCGTTCGGCCATCGGTCTTGTTGCGGTAGACGCGTACGTCCTCGTAGTCCTGCTCCTCCCAGTCCGACGCGAGGTGCTCGGCGTCCGCGTAGATGAGCTGTGCGACGTCGACCGGGACCAAGTGCGAGAATTCCATGCCTTCCCGGATGAGCGGCTCGGCGAGACCTTCACGGAAGTCGAGGGTCACCATGGCGGTGCGGCCGTCCTGGGGTTCGATCGTGACCACGACATCAGCCTGCGCCGGAGTTTCGATGACGACATATTCCTTGGTGACCTCATCGCCTTCCTTGAGCGGCGCGGACGAGGTCATGTCGCTGCTGGCGGCGATATTGGCGTAGAGGGGGTCGACGACCACGAGACGCCCGCTGGGGATCGCGAGCGTGCCGACGGTCTTGTTCTGGAAGTCGTCCATTCTGAATTTCCTTCTATGGGTGGCGTTTCTGAGGAGATCGGACCGGATCGGCCGTCCTTCCGGAGTGTCCGGATCAGGTCCGGGCGGCCATGTCCTGAACGGCCACGTCCTTGCCGTCGCGCTCGATCAGGCTGATCGCGGGTCCGATCTTCAGGTCCAGCTTGCGGACCGGGGAGTTGGGCCAGAAGCGGTCGCGGCACTTGACCTGGACTCGCCCCTTGCCGATCGGCTTGGCCTTCAGGATGTCGAACTTCCCGTGGAGATGCGGCATCCCGCTGACGTGCCGGCCATAGAGGCACACCGCATCGCCGATGCGTATCTCGTCGGCGGTGATGACCGGATAGGTCTTGCGTCCGCTCACGATGCCGGCCCCTCGACTTCGCTCCAGCCGTGGTCATGCTTGGCGTCGTGGTTGACGATCGTCCGGGTGCCGTTCGGCAGGACGAGACGGAACAGCAGCGAGGTGTCGCCGTCGTTCGCCCAGGCGATGGTGAGCGGTCCGTTCGACCATGCGCGGACCCTCATCCAATCGTCACGGCATTCCGGGTCGCCGAGCACCTCGTCGACGATGTCGTCGGAGAGGATCTCCTGCGCGACGGGCGCATAGGGGCCTTGGACGTCCATGTCGCGGTAGCCCTTGCCGGGACCGTAGACGTGGGCGCGGAGGATCTCGCCGAGCGCGTCAGGCGAGAGGCTGGCGAGATCGATGACCATGGTGCCTGTCGCGGCGTCGAGCGTGCTGGTCTGCATGGGATTTTCCCTTCGGTGGTGTCTTGCGAGGATCGACCGGTCGATCAGCCGTTCAGCCAGTCGGCGCCGAATGCGGTGTCCTCGAGGTCGAGCCAGCCGAGGATGGGGTTGCCGCTGTCGGTGACCGCGTCGTTGTCGACCGTCTGCCAGGGGTTGTTCGGCCGGTAGTTCGGCATGTGCCGGACGGTCAGGACCTCGAACTTCGAGGCCCGGGTCGAGCACTCGCGGATGCCTAGGACGGTCTTGCACTGGTTGGGCAAGCCTTCGCTGACGGGTGTGAAGGCCGCGGGAAGCGTCGGCGTGAGATGGATCGGTTCGGCGGCTGCGGTCATGTCTTTTCCTTCCCTTCGTCGGATACGATATCGCTCATCCGATCATGACGTGGATGGTCGCATGGTCTCGACTGGGAATCAGTCTGCCTCTTGCTCCGATTACCTCGATGCCGGGGAAGGAGAACAGGTCTTCGAGCGGAACGTATCCACGGGTCGCGGCGGCGTGTGGAACGGATGGAACGGTCAGGATGCGTTCGATCACGTCGTCATCATGATAGGAGACATGGAGGCTGATGTCCGCGTCGAGCTGGATGCGTGCGCTCCCTCTCGTGAAGTACGCGATCTCGTATTTCCATCGTTCCGGCCCGCCTTCCAGAGCGGGATGGGTCGCGGGCAGGCTGAGGATATGCGGTCCATCCCCTTCCTCGAACCCCAGGGCGAGGTTGTCGGAAGGGCCTCCGAGCATGTCGACGATATTGTCGGCGGTCGGATCAAGTGATCCGCTCTGGTCGTTTCCGATCGCCTCCTCGATCGCCAGGGGATTCATGCCGATGGCCTGACAGATCGCGACGAGCAGGGGATCCCTATAGACCGGATCGCGCGCACCCGGCTCAGCCTGGCCGAGGAAGATCGCCGGGTCGTGCCGGCGCCCGTCCTCGGAGTCCGGGGTGAGTGTGCCCTTCACCATCATGAGGCGTCTCCCTTTCATGTCATGCCGTCACCGGATCGAAAAAAGTCCGATATGACGCCGGGATTTCGATCACGCGGCTTTTGCCAGTTGCGGAACCTGGTCCGCCAGCAGATCGAATTCGATGGCGTAGTAATCACCGGTCGTCAGATCCCATGCCTTGACCTGGCGCTGCATGAGCGGCTGGACGAGACCGGGCATCTTGGAGACGTCGAACGGAAGGACGTCTGCGAGCTTGCGCACCGGGGAGCTTCCGCCGTTCCGGAAATCGGACAGATCGAGGATGCGATCGACGGTGGCGGGATGACCCGAGCCGACCTGCACTGTTTCCTCTTGGTCGCCGAGCGGATCGACGCGGACGATGAAGGAGAGGTCGCATCGTTTCTGCGATGCCGGCGACAGCAGGACCTCGAGGCGATCCTCGGTGGGATCGGAGCTGTCCGAGATCCACATGATCTGTGCATGCACGCCGCGCACGTGCACGATCCGCTCGGCGTTCGTGCCTGGTGTGGTGGCCGCGATCTCGTCGTAGGCCGCCGTGAAGGTGGGCGATGCGGCCCGCAGCGTCTCGATGATGGTCATGTCTTTTTCCTTCTCTTCGTCGGATATGATGGAACGGCTGATCAGGCGGTCTTATTCGTGCGCTCGCTCGTGAGGCATGCCTCACCTTCAGGGAGCGACGCTCCGAGGTACTCGAAGTCGATGTCCCTGGCCTCGTAGCAGAAGCGACCCTTCCAGGGATTCCAGTAGGGAGACCACGAATCGTGGTCTGCCGGGATGATGCGGATGCTGACGGTTCCGGCGGGTTCGTGCCGAGCCTCGTAGATGCCCCCCGCCACGAACCCTTCCGGGAATTTCTCGCGGACGTGCGTGCAGCGCCAGTAGCCGAGCGGATGGATCTCCCGATCCCGGCCGCGCTTCGCCGCGCGGTCCATGAGGCGCAGCTTGCGCGCATGGGCCATGTCGGCGAAGCGGCGCCCTGTCGCGTCGAAGGCGATCGAGAGGTTCGCCAGGAGGGAATGCAGGAGGTCTGCCATGTGTCGTCCTTCCGGTGCCTCAGTCGACGAGGCGGATCATCGATGTCTTCGAGGAGAGCTCGCCCGAGAGCGGGCAGATGTCGCAGAGGATCTCGACCGTGTTTCCGGTGAAGTCCATCAGGGCTTCCCAGGGTTCGCGCTCGTCCTCCATCTCGATGGTGATCCGGACCTCGTGCTCGTAGGGCTTGCGCATGGTCGTGGTGACCACGGTGCTGGTCTGGTCGCTGAAGCCGTTGTCGAAGTCCTCGATGGTGAGCGTCACCTGCGTGTCGTCGTCGTTGAGCTTCATTGTTTTTTCCTTCCGCGCCGAGCGTATCGATCCTGATCGTCCTGGATCACTGCATCATGAGATCGACGTATTCGTCTGCTTCCTCGGGTTCTGCGCCCAGCCGCACGAGTTCGTCGTAGAGGACATGCTGGTCCTCGCGACCGCGCTTGCCGGCCTCGAAGGTCTGGATGGCCGCCGTCATGGCTTCGCCGTTTCCGGCGGCGTGGATGCGGTCTTCCATGTCAGGACTCCTGAGGGGTCCAGCCGGGGACGTTGAGACGCACCAGGCTACGCAAGCAATTGGTCACGACCGGAAGCGATTCGTGGAGGCACGACACGTTTCCGGCATAGACGCGGCCAGCCTCCATCGGCAGCACGGCGAGATCCGAGATGTCGATATGGGCACAGTCTCCCATGTCGCCGATCGCACCTTCGAAGGCGCCGACGAAGCCGCGGGCGGCCGAGACGCTGGAGGCGAGGATGATGCCTTCCGGAGCGGAGAAATCGGCTTCCTGCCAGCTGAGGCCGCCGGACAGGTGGCTGGTATGTCCTCGGCGCATCGAAGCATGATGGGGCTGCTGCGAGCGGTGGATGGGTTCGCGATACGGAACATCGCGCGGGGCGCTGCGATGGCGTGCCGGCCCACCGCGATGGGCTGCCACCGGGAAGTGCGATTGGTGACCGGCGACGCCCGGGTCCCAATAGCCATCGATGTGGAGGCCGGGGCGTCGCTGGGTTGCGCCGGCCAGCACCGGGGACTGGTCGATCATGATGTAGACCGGCTGATCGGTGTCGATGCCCTCGAGCATCGCATCGACCGTCGGCTGCCAGCGCGAGAGGTCCTGCGGCAGGCCGTCGGCCTTGAGGAAGGGACGCATGTAGACGCGCTCGCCCTCGTAGGAGGGGAAGGCGACGTCGCCGCGGGTCTCGATGATGGAACGATGGAGCATGGTCCGGTCCTTGTCTGGTGGTTATTCGGTGGTCGCTGAGGGATCGTCGAAGGTGCGACCGGGGATGACGGGCGTCCATTCCGCAGGCACGTCCACGTTCTCTTCCACGAAGCAGTCGGCATTCATGCTGATCCTGGTGTTCGTGGTGAGGGACGTGAAGTAGAACTCCGTGTAGCTCCAGACGGAGCCCTTGATGGTCCCGTAGTCGTCGAAGACGACCTCGCCTTCGGAGACACAGGTCACCCGGAGGTTCCCGACTCGATCGTCCTCGTAGCCTCGTCCCGCCGTGGCGCTGCTGCCGTCGCCGCAGGCAACGATCGAGCCGAGGGCGAGAAGCACGAGCGGCGCGGCGATGATCGATCTGATGTTCATGGTCGGACTCCTGTCGAGGCGCGCTCGAATTCGAGCTGGGTGTCGGTATGCGCTCCGATTACATCGGTGAGCTGGTAGATGCCGGAGGACAGGACGGGCTGCAGGAGACCGGCGAACTTGCCTGCCGCCTCGCCGAGGATCGTCGCGAGGAGATCAGGACCGTGCTCCTCGAAGGGTGCGAGAGTGCTCTTGCTGCCCGCGAGGATGGCGACCTCCGCGGGTCCGTCCTCGTCGACGGTGATCCGGAACGACAGGTCGATGCCGTGACGAGGTGTCGGAGCGACCGTGATGAGGATCTCGTCGAAGTCGTCGGAGCGTTCGACGGTGACGGGCACGTTATCGACGAGGATCTTCTCGCGATCGCTGAACTTCAGCGATACCGCGGTCCAGGCCTTGTCGAACGAGCGTTTCCCGAGGAGCTGGGAGAGCATGGTCGCCATGGTCAGCCTTCCAGACCGGCTGCCGCGACGCAGTCCGCGAGCATGCCGGGGGTCATGGTCGTGTCGACATAGGCGGACTTAGCGCGGACCGGGGCGTTGTCGTTCGAGGCCGCGCGGGCCTTCTGCGAGGCGCGGATGGCCTGGAAGCGGGCGATCTGCTTGGCGGTGGGCTTGCGTGCGGGCTGTGCCATGATTCTTTTTCCTTTCCTCGATGGATCTCGTCCATCGCGATGATGCCGGAAGGCTGTTCTTCGCTCGCCGCCTCAGGCCGCGATGCCGCGCAGCCGCAGGCTCAGCGGATCGTCGCCCTCGCCCGCCTCGTTGAGGAGGGCCTGCGCATCGGCGGCGTTCTGCTTCTGGAGCGGGGTCCAGATGGTGCGGCTCGCGATGACGTTGAGGCGATCGATGGTGTCCTGCCACACGCCGTAGTTCGGTGACATCTCGAGCATGATGCCCGCGGCGCCGATGAAGTCGCAGTCGAACTTGGCCTGCTCGACTTCCGAACCGTGCAGGACGGTGAGGATGACGATGCCCATCAGGCCGGCAGCCGCGACGAGTGTGGAGATGATGGTCGTCTGGTGACTGACCGAATGGAGGAGTTCGGTGAACCCGATGCCGAACGAGGCGACGCAGACTGCCGCGGTGAGTATTCCGATGGTCCTGGTCATGTCGTTTTTCCTTTCCTGTTCCGGATACGGGCACTCACCCACCTGGAGGAGGCCGCCTGCGAATGCGGTGGCAAAAAAAGGGGTGCGATCCGTCAGACCGCACCCTCGATTCTGTTTCTGATGGCACGAGAGGCTTCGCGCCACGCGATCTCCTCGTCGACGTATTCCATGATGACGTGATTGCCCTTCTGCCTGATCGTGGAGATCATGCAGTCCGGCAGACCCGGGACGATGTCCGCGATGGTGAGCGGATCGTTGTCCGCACCGACCCGCCCGGTCCAATCCGCAATCACCGTGGCCGGGACGTGGCTGTGGAGGACGAGGGCGGTCCCCGTTCCGATCATGATGCCCGGTGAGGAGAGCGTCGCCCTTATTCTGTGTTCCCGGTAGGAGATGCGCACGTTCGCCTCGGGCGGTATCGTGAGCCGTGCGACGAGATCGGTCCCGGTGGCATTGCGGTTGGGCGGTCCATCCCGGACATCGTCACGAAATTGCCGGAAGTCGATCGACTGCAGGGCGCGGTGTTTCCCGAAGCACGAGACGAGCAGGGCCTGCGTGAGCGTGTCCGTCATGGGTGCTTCACCGGCAGGAGGGTTGAGCAGGTCGGAGCAGGTTTGCTGCTTGCATTCCAGTCCATGGATGATCTGCATGCCAGTCAAGGGTGTTCGTGTGCTGCTCATGGTGAGATGCCCTTCTCCCGGAGGGAGCGTGCGATGATGCGCGAGAGCGCCGCATGGGTGCGCGTCCATTCGACGAAGCGCGGATCCCATTCGAACATGATCTGGCGGATGGTCCTGGTGACGAAACCGGGACCGGACTGGACGGTGTCCCTGGAGCCCTGTTTCTTAATGGTCAGGGGACGGGTCGGCGCGCCGGAGGTGAAGGCGAGATCCATGATGTCGCCGAGCCGCTCGGCGTGCGGCAGTTTGGCCACCAGCGCGTGCCACATGGCATCGGGCATGCCCTCGTCGGTGACGTAGGCGTGCGTCTCGCGCAGGTCCCAGTAGGGGTCGCGTCCGATCTGGACCGTGACTTCGGGACGGAACCAGTGGGCGTAGAAGCGGATCTGGTTGTCGGGCACGTCGCCTCCCTCCGGATCGGCGAGGACGACGTGCGGGGACATCTGCCCCTTGCCGTGGAAGCGCTGGCGGAAGAGCGCGGAGACGCCGTTGACGGCGCCGATCGCGCGGACGGGGTCGGTGAGCGCGAGGCGCAGGAGGATGCCGCGCGCGACCTCGCCTATCGCCATCGATTCGAGGCCGATGTCGTCGATGGGAAGGATGGCGGGCAGGTCGGAAGGGGTGCCGTCCTGCCCGTCGGTGTTGCGGCGGTTCATCGCGTCAGACCCCGTGGTGACGCTGCATCCACACCTTGGCGGCGCGGTGGATGCGGGGGTTCGTGACGCGCAGGCCCAGCCAGCTGTTCTTCCAGATGCCGCGTCCCGCGAGGCGCGGGCCGAGCGTGGAGAGGAAGCGCACGAGGCCGTTCTCGGACAGCGAGTGGGCGAGGCCCGAGCCCAGCATGTGGCGGGCGAGGTCACCACCCTTGCCGTCGATCCCGATGCGGACGTCGGCGACGATGCGCCCGTAGACGTCGTAGTGGCGCTCCTTGAGGAGGAGGCCGCGCTTGGCCAGGCGGCGCATCTCGGAGGAGGCCATCCGTCCGCCCTTCTGCGAGAGCTCAGGAGCGTCGTAGCCGGTGGGGCGCACCTTGATCCGCTGTCCGCTGTTGAGGAGCACGGAGAAGGTGTCACCGTCGATGACGTGGATCGACGAGGCGGGGACGCCGGTCCAGCCGGAACCGGCGCGCAGGCGCCAGACGACGGTGACGACGAGCGCGATGGCCGCGAGGCGGATCAGCGGCATCGCGTCGGCGAGGATCTGCTCGATCGTTTCCATGGCCTTTTTCCCTTCATTCGGTCTGTTCGGACCGATCGCTCCTCCCGAAGGGGTATCAGTCCTCGATTGCGCCGCGGGCCAGGCTGCCCGCCCGGCCCATGTCGGCTTCCTTCTTCGCCGCCTGCGACAGTTCGAGCACCCATGCCGGGAGTTCGAGACGATTGGCGGCGGGCGTCGCGTTCATGCCCATCTGGAGGAACGTCGCGACCTTCACCCGGTCGTCGAGCATGTCGGCGAGACCGGCGTCGGTGGTGTTGGTCACCGCGGTGTCCTTCAGGCGGGTGAAGCCGCTCTTGCGCACCGGGTAGCCGAGGCTGATGGTGCAGCGGGTGTCGCCGCGTCCGTCGGTCTCGAGATCCTTCGTCGCAGTGATGCGGTCGAGGATGTTCTGCGGGACACCCATCTCGTCGAGCGCGCAGCGGGTATCGATGGTGATGTCCTGGGTCTTCATCATCGTTTTTTCCTTTCAGGTGTTCGATTCGATCCTGATCCATTCCCGCAAGGGGATGCATCGATCCTCTCGCCGCATGCGTGCGTGCGGGCCCGGCGTCTCGCGCTATCGTGATGGAAGGGTGGATATTCGGCTAGGCCGTGATGTTGGAGGCCGCCCGCACCGTCTCCACCGGGGGGGGGAGGGGTTGGAGCCGGGCGGACGGCCTCGCGACACGAAGGGCGGCATTGTTGGGGGAGAAGGCCGGCCCGTTCGGTTGTCCTTCTTATAGGACGGGACCATGGCCGGACCCAAGTGCGTTCTGCATGATGCATGATGATTTTCCCGATGCGCTGCGCATCGGAAGGCCGCGCTCTCGTCCCGTATTCGGGAGGTCGCGTTCCTTGGGCCTTGTCGCGACGGACCGGATCGGTCCGTCGCGCTCAGTAGGCGAAGTAGGCTGCTGCTGCGGCGATGATGATGATGTAGTCCAGGAAGGGGATCTTGGCCCCGTTGGTCACATCGAAAGACTGGATCTTTCCCATGTCTCGTTCCTTCTCTTTTTCCTCCCCCTCCCAGGGGGTCACACTCACCGTCCACGACGGGGTGTTCAGGAATCGGAGCGAGGAACGAAGCGAGGCAGAAGGACGGCCTCCGCAAGGAGATCAGGCCGTCCTTCTGCCTCGGTGGGTTCCGATGCGTCTTCTTCTTTGTGTCTTGGTCTCTATCTTCTCCCGACTGTGAGGCCGGGGATGTTCTTGGTCTTCTGGATCACGTCGAGCACGTCGCGGATGTCGTCCATCGTGCGCCTGTCGTGGAGGATGTCGAGGCTGACGCCCTTGCTCATGTGCTTGACCTCGTGTTCGGCGATGATCCTGTCGGGCCTGACGAAAGGCAGGTCGAACAGGTCGCCGAAGCGTCGTCCCGTGAGCGAGGTCCTGATGCTTCCCGGAAGGAGGTCGTTCGGTATGCCGATGCCGTTGCTGCCGATCTCGACGCCGCTCTTCCACTTGACGCAGACGTCGAGGCGTTTTCCGTGGATGCACCAGAACACGTCTTCGGGACTGCCGGGAACGAGCCAGTCGAGCGAGGTGAGCTCGTTCGGGCCGCGCGTGGCCGGAAGATGGTTCATCGCGTCCCAGACGTCGGACCAGCCCTTCATCGTGCGCTTGTGCTTGTGCCTAAGAGCGAGCACGAGAGCTGCCTCTATCGAATGTGCGAGGCGCGGTTCCGCGAGCGCTCGTGAGATGACGATCTCGGTGGCGGCCGGGCTGAGTTCCCAAGGCTTGCGCAGCCAGGCCAGCCGGAGCAGGAACCGGTCGAGCCGAGAAGGTGTCGGAGCCTTGGGCCGGAGCTTCATCGGCATGGTGACGGGGTCGTGAATGATGTAGGCGACACCGATCAGGAGGAGGACTGGTCCGCCTATCAAGGCGATCAGGGCGAGCACTTCCATGCGCTTCTCCTCTATTATATCGGCAGGTGCCGAAGATTTCCTCTGCGGGTCTTGGTGATGTCCTCGGAGTGGGCACGTTCAAGTGCCCCGAGGGCTTCGATGACGCCCTCGAGGTCACGCCGATCCCGGAAGACGTCGAAGACGACGGCATCCTGCTTCAGCCTGACATCCGATGCCTCGACGAATATGTCCCGACGCAGGAGCGGTATTTCGATGATGTCGCTCAGGCGCGTATGATCGATGCCCGATATGACCGTGTCGGGCAGGAGCGGTCGATGGACATAGAGCCTGCTGTGCCGGATCTGGAAGTCCCGGTGCTCTATGTCCACACCGAGGGTCCTGTCCTTCATCCGCCAGGTGTGCTGCGTGCTGGAGCCTCGGATGATCCAGTCGAGGGCCTGCAGCGCATCCGGATTGCGGGACGAGTGCACGCGGATGGCGTTGCGCAGGCTCTTTCCGATGGCACGCGCGAGATGCGGTTCGGACTGTGCGCGCGCGAGGATGATGTCGACCGCGGCAGGGTCGATGAGTGGACCACGGCGGACGCGCTCGAAGAACTCGAAGGGGTCGTAGGCCGGATCCGTCCGCATCTTGCTCACGAGCCAGATCGCCAGGGAGCCGAGAAGGATCGCGACTCCCGTCCAGACCGTCCTTCCTATTTCGTTGTCGAAGCCGAGACGGATGCCGATGAATATGGCCGCGCTGGTGACGACGAAGACGACCGTCAGCACGGCTACCCAGAGCATCTCGAAGATGTTCACGCGGCGCGGCCCTGCTCGAGGAAGCGCTCCGCGCCCCACTTGTCTTCCATGGGGTCGTCGCCTCCGGTGAGGATGATGATCTCCTCGTATTCCGGGTCGTTGTCGACATTGGTCACCGCGCGGTAGCGCGTGCCGGCGATCATGGTCCATTCACCATTGTCGATCGCATCGAGCATGTCGCTCATGGTCTTGACGGCCTTGCGGCGTATCTGCGGCGGGGGGAGGCTCGCGACCTCCTCGTCATCGAGCTGCTGGGCGAACTCGACGATTCCGTTGAGCGGCCAGTCGCAGGCGTCCGGCAGGGTCATGGGACCGGTGTCGCCGTCGATGCGGCGCGTCTCGATGTGGATCGCGAAGGTCTCCGGGCTATCGGTGATGACCTGCATCCGGCGCGAGGTGTCGAAGTAGAACCGCTCGCGGGTCTCGAAGCCGCGGCGCGCCGGGCGCCAGCCGGCGGCGAAGCCGTCGGTGCAGATCGCCGAGATGACGCGCAGGATGCGGTCCTTGGTGGTCTGGATATCGGTCATCGCTTTTCCTTCCTGTTCCCGGATGCTTTTTCATCGCAGGATGCAAAGGAAAACCTCCCAAGGCGTGAGCCCTGGGAGGTTTTCGTTGTTCCGGTGCCGGATCAGTCGACCATGTCCTCGGCCAGCTCGCGCAGGTCGAGGATGGTCTTGCCGATGATGATCGCGCCGTTGTCGACGACGACCTCGGTGTCCTCGGTGAGGTCGAAGACGAGCCAGTTGTGCGCGCCGATCGCATCCGGGTCCGGATTGGTCCGGTCGGATTCGACGGGCACGAGGACGTAGTCGTCGGCGACCGTCAGCGGACCGAGTTCGGTCTGGAAGGAGGCGTCCTGATTGGCGGGCCAGGCGTTGCGGTCTTCCTCGAAGTCGCAGGAGGTCGAGGCATCGAGCGCGATGCCGTTGATCTGCCGACCGCGATTGCTCTCGATCGAGAGCGGGCCGCCCCCGTCGATGTCGACGAGGATCTTCTCAGGCTCGTCGGAGAGATCGGCCGGATCGCCGTCGATCTCGTTGATCGGCTCGAGGATGACCGCATAGGTCTCGGCGCCTTCGTGCGCGAGATGGTCGTCGGTCTCGTCGATGACGGGCATCAGTCCGTAACGACCGGCGGGGATCGTGGCGTGTACGGTCAGCATGGTTTTTCCTTCAGACTACGGTTTCGTAGAAGGCAACCAGATTGCCGAAATGGAAGGCATGGATCTGCACGTCGAGGACGCCGCCCTCGTTGAAGTCGCTGGCGACCTCGGAGACGAGCTCCTCGAACCGGGCGGGCTCCAGCACCTTGAAGGCGGCGTCGGCCTCGTGGAGTGCCGAGACGACATCCTCGCCGAAGGAATCGAAGAGGCTGTAGTGCTGACTGCCGCCGCCGTTGACGGTGGTGATGAGAACGACGTACTTGCCGGTGCAGGCGACGTCCTCGGTGTTGCTGACGCCTGCGGCCATGGCCTGCATGGTGGCGGGCTCGATGACCTGGGCGTCCGGGTTCTGCTTGACGAAGCGCGGCATCTTATTTTCCCTTCGATTTCTTGATCGCTCGATTGCGCGCGATACGGGACTTCTTCTGACTGCGTGCGGCGTCGCGCATCTCCTGTCGTTCTTCGGCAGAGATGACGTGGCCGGCGTTGACCGCCCTGAGGCGGCTGTCGCCCCTGTGGGCGAACTTGCTCTTGGCGGCCATCAGCTCTGCAGGCCGGCGGCTTCGACGCAGGCGGCGAGCATGCCGGGCGTCATGGTCGTGTCGACATAGGCCGACTTGGCGCGGACGGGAGTGTTGTCGTTCGAGGCGTTACGCTCGTTCTTGCGACGGATCGCGATGGCGCGGATGGCTGCCTTGCTGAGTGCCATGATCTTTTTTCCCTTCATCGATTGATTTCGATCGTCCTCGATCCGAAAGGGTCGTTCCTCGCTCCCGTCATTCGACGGGGCGGTTCCGCCAGTAGATGAGTGTCTCGAGCCGGTGCGCCATGGAGAGCCTGCCGCTGAGCGAACTCATGAGGAAGGCGACGAGACCGAAGTCGTAGGCGTCTCCGAAGGGCGCATCCCGCCAGAACGGGACACCCATGAGCATCGCGATCACGAGGGCGCCGAAGGTCGGGAGCCAGACGTGGATGGCCGAATCGTAATCGAGGCCGAGAGTCTTGCCGAATATCTTGCAGCCGATCCAGTAGAGCAGCCCCGTCTGGAGAGGGAAGAGGAGCCAGAACGGCATCTGTTCGCTGATCATGCGTTTTCCTGTGGTTGCGGTCGTTCGGTCATGCGAAGAGGGCCGACCCTTGCGGGCCGGCCCTCCCTGGGACTGTCGCTGTTATGCGGCCTTGTCGGTCTTGCGGTTCTCGTTCGCCGCCCGGTGGGCCTCGATGCGCGCCGTCTTCGCTTCGACGGCTGCCGCTGCGGTCGCCGCATTGCGTTCGGCATGGGCCGCGGCGCGTTCGGCGCGGACCTGCTTGCCGAGCTTCTTCATCGCGGCGATGTTCGCCTTGAGCGCCTTCTTGCCGGCCGATTTGCGAGCGCGACGCGCCTTGTTGGCTTCGATCTTGAGCGCGTGGTTGCGAGCTTCGTGGGCCTTCTGTGCGTCCGACTTGGTCTTGCGTGCCATGGTGATCTCGTCCTTCTCGTGGATTGATTTTTTCCTTCCCCGTCCGGGGAACGCCTCACTTGTCTTCGAATGGGTCCCTCCGGCTCAGCCGGAGATCCGGTCCGCGGTTAGGTCGATGTGCGCCAGCTCCGCCAGGCAGATGAAGCGCGTATCGCCGATCACGACGTCGACGTTCGTGTGCCAGTGCCCGAATATCCAGCAGCGCGGGGC
>NZ_CALFQK010000210.1:0-55655 GCF_937921195.1 uncultured Salinicola sp. | reverse complement strand
CGCAAGTTCATCATCGCCGATACCCCGGGCCACGAGCAGTACACCCGCAACATGGCCACCGGCGCCTCGACGGCGAGCCTGGCGATCATCCTGATCGATGCCCGTCACGGCATCCAGACCCAGACCCGGCGCCACAGCTATATCTGTTCGCTGCTGGGCATTCGCCACCTGATCGTCGCCATCAACAAGATGGACCTGGTCGACTACTCCCAGGCGCGGTACGACGAGATCGTCGCCGACTATCAGCGCTTCTCGAGCAACCTCAACGACGCCAACCTCTACTTCGTGCCTATCTCGGCGCTGGAGGGCGACAACGTCGTCAACCCCAGCGAGAACATGGGCTGGTACGCACGTGATGAAAAACACACCGGCGGCGGCGAGCCGTTGCTCAAGCTGCTGGAGCGCATCGACGTCAAGCACGACAGCAACCTCGAGGACCTGCGCTTCCCGGTGCAGTACGTCAACCGACCCAACCTCAACTTCCGTGGCTACTGCGGCACGCTGGCCGCCGGCATCCTCCGCCCGGGCGACGCCATCCGCGTGCTCGGCTCCGGCAAGACTTCCAGCGTGGAGAGCCTGATCACCTACGATGGCGAGCTGGAAGCCGCTTACCCCGGCCAGGCGATCACCGTGACGCTGAAGGACGAGATCGATATCTCCCGTGGCGACATGCTGGTGACGGCGGATAGCAAGCTGGAGCCGACCACGGCGTTCACGGCGGACATCGTCTGGATGCACGACACGCCGCTGGAAGTCGGGCGCGAGTACGAGCTCAAGGCCGGCACCAGCGTGGTCAGCGGCCGCGTGGCGCGGATCATCCACCAGACCGACGTCAACACGCTGGAGCGCCATCCGGCGAAGAATCTCCCCCTCAACGGCATCGCGCGCTGCCAGATCGAGGTTAAGCAGCCGCTGGCGCTGGACCCCTATGTGCGCTCGCCGCACTCCGGCAACTTCATCATCATCGACCGGATGACCAACGTCACCGTCGGCGCCGGCATGGTGGTCGACACGCTCAGCGCCAGCAACATCGTCTGGCACGACATGGCGGTGACCAAGCAGCGCCGGGCCGAACGCAACCACCAGAAGCCGTGCATCATCTGGTTCACCGGGCTCTCCGGCGCGGGGAAATCGACTTCCGCCAACGCGCTCGAACGCCAGCTGTTCGGCATGGGCTACAGCACCTATCTGCTGGATGGCGACAACGTGCGCCACGGGCTGTGCGGCGACCTGGGCTTCAGCGACGATCACCGCCAGGAGAACATTCGCCGGGTGGGCGAGGTGGCCAAGCTGATGGTCGATGCCGGCATGATCACGCTGGTCTCGTTCATCTCACCGTTCCAGCGCGACCGGGACCTGGTGCGCGACATGGTCGACAGCGGCGAGTTCATCGAGGTCTTCGTCAACACCTCGCTGGATGTGTGCGAAGAGCGCGATCCCAAGGGGCTCTATCGCAAGGCGCGGGCCGGCGAGATCGACGACTTCACCGGTATCAGCTCGCCCTACGAGCCGCCGAAGAACCCGGACATCGTCATCGACGCCGGCGAGCTCTCCATGGAAGAGGTCGCGAAAACGCTGATCAGCAATCTCAAGCGGCTGAACGTCATCGGCTAGCGTCCATTCCTTCAACGCCATCTTGCATTCGATAACAGGCCCCTCCGACTCGTTTGGAGCGGGCCTTAACCGTTGACGTGTAAGCCTTTTGCCATGGATGGCTGAAGACTCTCATGCCCTAATGGTTACGTAACGTAACGCTCGCGATACGCCCCAGCCTAGAGATGCACCGTTTTGGTTGTAGGCAAGCCCTTGCTGGCACCATACAATCGTGGGGTTATTAGGCTATGGATTGGGCCTGCTTCAGTTCGCTTCACGACCGCATCAGGGATGGTGCTGCAGGTTAGTTTCCTGAGACCACACTGATCGCCGGCGTGTTCCGCGACAGCAGGCCGATCCACCGGAAGTGACTGCCGAGGGGGTGGCTGCTTCGCCGGTTTTTCAGTGTTTTCGTCCATCAGGTTAAACAGACAACATGCCAAACGTTTTCAACGGGGTTTCCGCCGGCTGCAGCCGCTTCGGAAGGTGGTTAGCGGTGGGGGCTCTGGCCGTGACCTTCGCGGGCTGCGCATCGCAGGGCCACTACGGCGGCAACAATGTCGGCACCATGCAGGGCGCCGCGGCCCTGGGCCCCGAGATCTCCAGCTTTCTCGACAACGCCACGCCTGGCAGCATCTCCGCTTTTCCCAAGAGCCCGTGGGGCTCCAATGTCTCCGTTATCGTCCAGGAACGCTACTTCGCCGCTAGCGGCCGTCTCTGCGCGCATCTGGACGTCGCCAGGCAGGGCGCGCCCCAAAATGCCCAGCGCGCGCAAGTGGCGTGTCTCGTGAAGGACAACGGCTGGTATACCCAGCGTCTGGTCACGCAGGTGTTGGCAGGCCCCAGCACTCGGTAACAAAAATCCCCTGCTTTGGTGCCTGCCTCCACGTGTATCGTTTTTCGATCAGCCGGGTCGTTCCTCGAACCGCCGGATCGAACTTCGAACCGCTTGAAAGCAGGCCTCGAGCCGTGTGAACACAACAGGAAGTCTTGCATGAAACATGCAGCGTCGTTTTTCCGGGCCGGGTGCCTGGTGGCGGTAGCGTGCCTGAACGTCGGTATGGCGCACGCGCAATCCTTCGGTTCCGGCAGTATCGTGCCGCAGGACCAGCAAGCCCAGTCGATGACCTCTCAGGCCCCCGGGGCCAACGGTCAGCAGCAGGCCCAGCAGCAAGCCGTCGACGATCAGCCCCGCGCCAACTGGAACAGCTCGAACTACGGCCCCGTCGACCCAAGCCAGCAGGAGAAGGTCGACCCCAACACGCTACCGCCGTTCGGGGCCAATCTATTCACCGGCGGGTTCCGTGGGGTGATGGCGGATGGCCTGAACCCCGCCTATACCATCAAGCCGGGCGACCAGATCAACCTGCGCGTCTGGGGCGGCACCGAGATGCAGAGCGTGCTGACGGTGGACTCCCAGGGCAACATCTTCCTGCCGGGGATCGGACCGCTCAACGTGCAGGGCACCTCCAATAGCGAGCTCAACGCCCGCGTCACCGCGGCGATCAAGTCGGTCTACCCGGAAAACGTCCAGGTCTATACCAACCTGCAAGGCGTGCAGCCGGTGGGTGTCTTCGTGACCGGCTATGTCAAGAACCCCGGCCGCTACTCCGGTACGCCCAGCGATTCGATGCTCTACTTCCTCGACCAGGCCGGCGGCATCGACCAGGCCCTGGGCAGCTACCGTCAGATCGCGATCAAGCGCGGCGGCCGTACCGTCGACACCATCGATCTCTACGACTTCCTGATCAACGGCAACATGCCGCAGACTCAGTTCCGCGATGGCGACACCATCGTGGTCGAAGAGCGCGGCCCGGCCGTGGCAGTGGTGGGCGACGTCGAGCGCCCATTCCGCTACGAGCTGGCAGGGGAGACCCTCACCGGCGGCGACGTGACCAACCTGGCACGCCTGCGTTCCGGCGTGACCCACGTGTTGCTGCGCGGTGACCGCCCCGACGGCCCCCTGGCGCGCTACCTGACGCTCAACGAGTTCCGCACCGCCAACGTACGGCGCGGCGATGAAGTGCTGTTCAGCGCCGACCAGCGCAGCGAGAACATCGTGGTGCAGGTCGAAGGCAGCTACTACGGCCCTTCGCGCTACGTGCTGCCGCGTGACGCCCACTTGGGCGAGTTCCTCAACGCGATCAGCGTGCCCAAGAGCATGACCAGTTACCAGGATGTCTCCATTCGCCGTCAGAGCGTCGCCGAACAGCAGGAAGAGTCGCTCAACGAAAGCCTGGACCGGCTCGAGCAGACCTACCTCGGCTACCCGGCGCGGACGACCGGCGAAGGCGAGATCCAGGTACGCCAGGCCGAGCTGATCGAACGCTTCGTGCAGAAGGCACGCCAGACCGAACCCACCGGCCGGTTGGTCGTTGCCCGTGGCGACAGCATCGCCGATATCCGCCTGCAGGATGGCGACGTGGTCACCATTCCGGAAAGCTCGGATTCCGTGCTGCTGAGCGGCGAAGTGACGATTCCCCAGGCCATGGTCTACACCCCCGGCATGAGCGCCGAGGACTACATTCGCCAGGCCGGTGGCTTCACGCCTCGCGCGGATGACGACCAGGTGCTGGTGGTGCATCGCAACGGCGCGGTCATCCATGCCGGCGACACAGACGTTCGCGCCGGTGACGAGATCATGGTGCTGCCGGCCGCGCCGACCAGCAACATCGAGCTGGCGACCAGCATCACGCAGATTCTTTATCAGGTAGCCGTGGCGACCAAGGTCGCGCTGGACCTCTAAGCCTTTCTTCAAGTACTGCATGAGCGCCCGCGCGACAACATGTCGGCGGGCGCAGGATCGTTAAATGGCAACCAATACGGAACAGATTCCGGATTCCACTCGTCATCCCCTGCGAGTCACCTGGGATGTCTGGGCGGCGATGTACCTGCGCGAGATGATTGCCAGAACCATGGCGGATCGCATGGCCTGGTTCTGGATGGTCTTCGAACCCATTGCCACCATCGCAGTTATGATTTTTTTTAGGGCTTATATACGCGGAGGCCGAAGCATTACCGGCGCGGAGTTTATTCCTTGGATGATTGTGGGATTGATGGGCTTCTATCTTTTCCGGGAGGCGATGACTCGACCGATGGGGGCTGTTGAAGCCAATCGTGGCTTGTTCACCTATCGCCAGATACTACCTGTAGACCCCGTTTTGATTCGCTGCTTCGTCGAGGGGATGATTCGCAGCTTTATCTTCCTGCTTTTCATACTCATTGGCTCACTGCTGAAGATCAATCTAATACCGGATCATGCGTTCGGCGTAATGATGGATTGGACGTCGCTTTGGATGCTGGGAGTCGGTCTTGGCGTTTTACTATCTGTAGCTTCGGGTCTTGTACCTGAAGTCGGACGGGTAGTGAAAATTATTACAATGCCACTTCTGCTTATCTCCGGCGTTATTTTTCCGGTCACTTATGTACCCGCCCAATATCAACAGTATCTACTGTGGAACCCAATCGTTCACGGGTTAGAAAGTATGAGATTAAGTTTTTTTGATAACTATCATTCGATACCGGGTATTGATATGACTTACCTTTGGTTCTGGGCGCTGTCGACCTTGACTTTGGGCCTGGTCATGCACGTGCGTTTTGCCTCGCGCTTGAAGGCAAGGTGACCATATGATCGAAATCCAGAACCTATACAAGCGCTACCACGGGCCTTATGGCGGCGGCTGGGTATTAAAGGATATCAATCTTACCATCCCTGATGGTGTCAGTGTCGGTGTTGTCGGCCGCAATGGCGCGGGCAAGTCGACTTTGCTACGCCTGATCGGGGGTATGGATGCGCCGGATCGCGGCAGGGTGATCCGCAAGGGACGCGTATCCTGGCCGATCGGCCTAGCCGGTGGGTTCAAAGGAACCATGACTGGCCGGCAGAACGTCAAGTTCGTGGCCCGCGTGCATGGCATCAAGAAGAGCCTTCACCAGTTGATTCAGGAAGTGCAGGACTTCGCAGAGATCGGCAAAGCCTTCGATGACCCGGTCAATACCTACTCATCGGGCATGCGGGCGCGCCTCGCCTTCGGTCTCTCGCTAGCGTTCGATTTCGATATCTATATCTCGGACGAGGCGACTGCCGTTGGTGACCGAGCTTTCAAGGCCAAGGCCAGGGAAGCGTTCCAGCAGCGGGTGGATCACGCCAGCCTGATTATGGTATCCCACGGCGAGGGTACGCTAAAACAAATGTGCGAAGCAGGCATCTTCATTGATCAAGGACAGGCGCACTGGTTCGATCATATTGGCGATGCGATCGAAGCTTATCACCAAACGACTAAGGTGATTACCGATGTCGCGGATGAGGACGATGAAGAGGATGTACCGGTAGAGCAACTCGATACCGATAGCCTTAAAGCTAAGCTTCGCTCCCTCAAACGTGAAATGAATGAACTGCATAAACAGCAGATTATTACTAATTATCGCCTAGAAACGACGACGGATGAAATGGAGATGGCTAGCTTGCAGGAAGAGAAACAGTATCTTCGTCGCAGGTACCAGCAGGCCAGGAAGCGATTCAAAGTATTGAAACAGCACAAGCAGGTGTCCACCTTAACTACGCAGACGCCGAGAGCGGAATGAAAGAAGTGAGCTTGATGAATTCTTCAGTCAGTCAAAAATTAATGCGGCATCTTCATTGGATCATCTGCGTGGTGGCCATCGTACTCGTCAGCTTTTACTGGGCGGTCTGGGCCAGCGATCGCTACGTCTCGCATGCGCATGTGGTGCTGGAGAGCCCTCAGCTCGCCTCTCCGGAATTGAGCTTCAGCAGCCTGCTCTCCGGCGGCGGGGGCGCCAACAACGCTGATATGCTGCTGCTCAGGGATTACCTGCGTTCGGTAGACATGCTCCAGTATCTGGTAGAGAACGCCAATTTCCGTGAACATTACGCTCACGGTGGCGGCGACTTCTTCACCCGGCTCAGCAATGAAGATGCTCCGTTGGAGGAACTACACGATTATTATCTCAAGCGCGTCTCGGTGGAGCTGGACGAATATGCTGGCGTACTGCGTATCGATGTCGAGGCATTCAATCCGAAAGAAGCGCACCTGATCGCCAACTTGCTGCTCGAGCGTGGTGAGCAGCACATGAACGATATGGGTCGGCGCTTGGCGGAAGAGCAGGTCAAGTTTTTACAGCAGCAAGTCGATCAGCTCCAATCGGCCTTCGAGCAGACTCGCCAGGCGCTGGTCGAGTACCAGAATGAGAACGGGTTGGTATCTCCAACGGGTACGGTCGAAAGCCTGAGTGGTGTCGTTTCGACGCTGGAAGGCCAATTGGCGAGCTACAAGGCGCAGAAGACAGCGTTGAGCAGCTTCCAGAGTGCCAGTTCTCCAGAGATCGTGCGTATCAACAGTCAGATCGCAGCCCTGGAAGATCAGATCGAGAAGGAGAAGCAACGCTTGGCGGCCCAGTCCGGCAATGCGCTGAACTCGGTCTCTTCCGAGTACCAACGCCTGCAACTGCAGGCCAAGTTCGCGGAAGAGAGCTATTCCGGGGCGCTATCTGCACTGCAAAGCACCCAGGTCGAGGCGGCGCGTAAGCTGAAGCAGCTCTCTACGCTGCAGTCTCCGACGATGCCACAGTATCCTGAGCAGCCGGAACGGTTATATAATATTATCGTATTTGGTGTCATATCCCTATTTATAGCACTAATTGTTAATATGCTGGTTTTGATAATTAAGGATCATCGTGATTGAAATGGCTGGGCACAGAAAGTTTTATCTTCATTGACTTTCCTATAGCAAGTTTGTTTTTAGATTGTCAATGCTCCGCTTTTGTTGAAAGCGCTTCTGAGAAATTGTTAAGAGAAGTTATAAATGTCTAAATTGACGAAGTTGATCAAAAAGCCGAGATTGTTTTTTTATGATGCCCTAGGGAAAAAATTATACCCTGAGCGTCATCAGCCTAAGTCTCAAAGCGCGAAGAAAAAGAGCACGCAGCCTCCCACTTCTCAAAGCAAAGTGGTTGAAAAAGATGAATTGCCTGATTGGTTTAATCCTTACACAAGTGAAAAAATACAAGCTGTTATAAATAAAGGCTTGCCTACGTATCTTTATATGCCATGGATTGCAGAGCATGGAAATGCATTGATAAAAAAAATAGATGGCGATAGCTATAATTTAGTTCCTTTCGATTTGGTTAAAGGAGATAACCCTTATCAGCTTCGCAGGGAAATATTGAAATTTGCTAGAGAAAACCCTTTCCTGTACAGGAGGATGGTTGCCAGAAAACTGATACCCATTAAAAATAATATCGCAGCATTTATTTTTACCTTTGATTGGGCGCCGGTAATGAGAATCATCGCCAGTGTTTGCGATGAGCTAGGTATAAAGAAAATATTAATTCCCCATGAGTCAGTCTTTGTTGATAAAGATAAATATTATTGGTGTCCTAAATCGTTCGCCTCCATGCCGATTTCTGATGTGGTTCTAGGGTGGGGGAAATTACAAGAGGATATATTTACGTCAAGGGGATATCCTCAGAATAGATTTATCAGAGTTGGTGCGCCAAAATTTGATGCCTATCATAAATATAGCCCTAGTCTAACAAGGGAGCAATACTGCCGTTTGTTTGGGCTTGAAGCAACCAAAAAGATTGTATTGTTTGCTTCTCAGCCACTTGATTCCCAATTGGATATGAAAACTGCGAGGGAATCGCAGAGAGCGGCAATTTCAGACCTCATCACTATATGTTCAGAAAAAGATCTTCAGTTAATAGTTCGGTTACCACCATCAAAAGATGATATTTTAGGCGCTGATCTGAGGAATAAGGCTCAAGATTTAGAATTTTTCAGCGTTGACGACTCTCGTTGCTATTTTGTCCAACCTGAAGAAGCTATATTTCATTCGGACATTGTCACTTCTGTGAATAGCACGATGTTGTTTGAGGCGGTTCTATGTGATCGTCCTACATTTTCGATGAAATATGTTGACTTTGACCAAATATGGACCAACGTAGGCATCAAGTCTATAACTAATATAAGTGAACTAAGAAGCTACGTTGGTGATATATTAAATTCTAAATATTCAGTTTCAGAATCCGGCATGGACTGGGCTTCTAAAATGTTTGGTGTTGGAGAATTTGATGGCAATGCTAGCTGTAGGATAAGAGAATTTCTGACTGATAACGCTGTTTATGGTAACAATATCGTTCCTTTTGGTACCGGAATTGAAAGAGCTATAAAGGGCGAAGTCGTCGATGTTATGGCAATTCCTAGCTCAGCTGAAACTTGGGGAGGTGTTCAGAAGTATGTTCAGCCAATGTTGAACGCTCGGCAGCGTGTAGATAGCAGCGCTGGACTTAAATCAATTGATACTTTGGTTTCAGTCGATCTGTTCGTTCAGTGGGGAATTACCCCTAAACCTGAAAAGAGGAAACAGCGTGAGGTTGCTAGCTCTTTAGGAAAGTCCATCTTAATTATCGAAGATGGATTTATCCGATCTATGGATATCGGGCTGTCAGGTGAGCCAACGCTTTCTATTATACTAGACGATAGGACATCCTATTATAACGCTGAAAAACCGTCGCGTTTAGAGTTGCTGTTAAATAACGATACTGAGATAGATGCTGAAAAAATAGCAAATTGCAAAAAAATAATAAATAAGATTGTAACTGGTAGGATATCGAAATACAACCATGCGCCAGATGTGCCTATTACCATTGGTACTAGAAACAAGAAGAAAATACTGCTTGTTGACCAACGGTATGGTGATCAATCAGTGACCTCTGGGCTGGCAGGGCAACATGCATTCGACCAAATGTTAGCAGAAGCCATGGAAGATAATCCCGATGCGGATATTATTATCAAGCAACATCCCGATGCTATAAAAGGTGGCAAGAAAAGTTATTACAATAATGATAAATTAGCATTCTCAAAGCATATGCCTAACATCTTCTTGGTTGACTATGATATCAACCCACACGCATTATTTGATATTGTTGATGACGTTTATGTTGTAACTTCTGGGATGGGTTTTGAAGCTTTAATGGCAGGCAAGAAGGTGTTTTGCTACGGGGCGCCTTTCTATTCTGGCTGGGGAGTTACTACTGATAAAATAAAAGTAGAAAGAAGAGCCAAAAAGCGGTCGGTGGAAGATATATTTTATTATTCTTATGTGTATCTTTCTCGCTATTACTCTAAAGAAAAGAAAGCGCCGTGTTCGCTTGAAACTTTAGTCGATGAGTTTGTCGCTCTAAAACTGAATCAATCCTGAGGTGCTATTTTGAGAAGCTATAAATCGATAGATTATATATTCAATGAACATCTCGGGAAGCGAAGTGCCTATAGTGAGCATCAGGAGCTATCTATCGAAGGGATTCCTAAGCTTACTAATTCACATAAAAGTATAAAGTTAGTTGGTTTGGTTGGAGGGGATGGGAATAAGTTGGTGTTTGGTAATAACTGTAGCGTCAAAAAAGCTTTGATACGTTTTGAAGGTTCTGGGTCGACAATACAGTTTTCTGACAACTGTAAGATAAATGGCATTTTTATAGTAAGAAATAATTGTCTTATTTCATTAGGCGACGGCACTAAGGTAAATAGTAATCAAGCGCGGTTTCACTGTGGTGAGGACAATACACGTATTGTATTAGGTCAGGGATGCTTAGTAGCTGACGCGAGGTTTAGAACATCCGATTCTCACTCTATCTTTGATGACGCTGGTCATCGTACTAACTTTCCAGCCAACATCACTGTTGAAGATGATGTGTGGTTGGCAGAGGATACTTTTGTATTCAAAGGCGCGCATGTTGGTGCCGGCTCTATTGTTGGGGCGAGATCTACAGTATATGGAAGACTACCTAAGCATTCACTTTGCGTCGGCACTCCTGCCAAACCTATTAAATGCCCGGTGTACTGGAGTGATGAGCTCCGTGACCAGCGTTAACATCTAGTGGAGTGCAGAGCCAAAAAATTGGCTGCAAGGTTATCTGATAATAGTTCTTGCTTTATATGTTTTTGTTTTCTCGATGTCATGGCAAATAATAGCCTTTTGAATGTTTTGTCTTTTAGTCGTCAGGGGGGGGGGTATGAAAAATCTTTTTTTACACGCAGGTGCTCATAAAACCGGCACCACCTCTATGCAGAGGTTATTTAATAAAAACTTTAAACTTAACGATTATCCAAATTTTAAGTACGTTGGGCATAGAGGGGTTAAGTCTAGAGTGAAGCCGCTGTTAAGAAACGGTGGTGATGGCCTTGAAGCTAAAGGAAAACTTTTCTTTGAGGAGATCTTTAGAGGAAATGATACAGTATTAATGTCTTGTGAAGATATATTTGGAATGTATGATGAGATTCGGGAAGGAACTCCTTATGCATTGATGCCCGAATACACTGCTAATTTGATAAAAATCCTCCCCCCTGACGTAAATTTATATTTGCTTCACTGTCCTCGCGACTATTCAGCTTGGATGGAGTCTGCTTATGCCCAAGGACTAAAGAATGGAAAAAGCTATTCCTTTAAGGAGTTCTACGAAGAGATAGATTCTTCAAGTTTTTCATGGCTTGAATTGTATCGAAAAACCTTAAAAAATCTCCGCGATAATGATTTTTTGATGATTTGGCCTTATGAGTTTTATAAAGAAAAACAATATGACCTTTTGGATAAGGTGTTTTCTTATATAGGGATAGAATTGATCGATAAGGAGCTTCCGAAGGCGGAG
Organism: uncultured Salinicola sp.; assembly: GCF_937921195.1. NCBI lineage: Bacteria > Pseudomonadati > Pseudomonadota > Gammaproteobacteria > Oceanospirillales > Halomonadaceae > Salinicola > uncultured Salinicola sp. Next base: position 44,396 of record NZ_CALFQK010000210.1, on the reverse strand, counting down.
AACTTAACATATTCCCATGTGGCAGAAGAACTTGCCATCGTTGGGAATAAAATTTTGTCAAAAGAAGAAAAAAAGGTGCTCAGGAATTTTTTGAGCAAAACTTTTTCGGTATCATATGAGTTTCCGAAGAGCGTACATCTTGATAAAATTCATCGTTCTTTTTGGAGTTCGCGATATGCCGAAGAGTTGGTTCGGCTTGAAGAACTGGCTGAGATAGATTCTCGGGTCGTTTTTCTAAATAGTAGCTCTTTATAAAAGAGTTTTTATAATGCTGAGTGCTAGAGGGGAGGGGGCGTGAAAATTGCAACTTTTGGTTCGTGTTTGTCAAGATATACAGCAAATCAGTACGTTGGCCTTTTTGGTGGTGAAGTGATATGTAGCGTATATCATAACCGATCCGATGCCTTCGTTAAGAGGTTTTTAGATGATGAGTGGGGGCAGTGTGATTATCAGCATTTGTCTTCAGCTCTTGACATCGTGGATGATGTTGATGATGATGCTGATATTAAACCAACCAATATAATTAAAAATCAGCTTTACGACACTATTGGTTGTCACAGGCTTAAAAGAGGTATTCCTTTTTTTAAAGTTTTTGACTCACATCCTGATATATTTTTGTTGGACAATTATATTGATTTATCAGCAAGGCTTGTTTACTCATCAGTGAGTCCAGAGATTGGTGGCTACTTTATCAACATGAGGACGTTGAAGGAAAATCAAAAGCAATACCATTTTTTTGATGACCTTCTTGATCCTATTCTTGGCGCGAAATATATGGCAAAAGTAATTTCATATATTCAGAAAAATGCTCCCCAAGCCAAGATTTTCTTCTTGAACTTTCCCTATAATGTGTATCAAGATGAAATCAGAAAGCAGCGTTCTTTAGACTATAATGAAGCAATAAAAAGAGAGTTGTTGCCTTTTGATACAGTCAAAATAATTGATGCTTTGGATGTAAAAGATAAATATAGAACGAAACATGTTCAGCACTACAAGCCAATTTATTACGCGGCTATTGCTGGTATTGTTAAAGCAAATTCTTTAGGCTGAGTCTCGTTTAGTATTGTCTCCATGGACCGTTTCTTCCGGTTGTGTTTTGATGATCGCTTAAGATAGTGTTTATTGCTATTGTAGCTGCGAAGTAACTTTTGTTGGGTCTTGGTGAAACTCTTGTGATAAATTTACCAGAGAGTAGTAATGGATATGGAGAAAGCCCCGATTTCCTCAACGCAGTCATGTTTAGTTAATCGTGAAACGCTTGAGCTGGCTCGTTTAGTTTTTGAAGACCAATCCCGTGCACTGAGCGACATCGGGCACTCTCTAAATGATGAATTCTTGGCTGCCGTGGAATTGATCTACGGCTGCACCGGTAAGGTGATCGTCTCGGGTATGGGGAAGTCCGGGATCATTGGCCGCAAGATCGCTGCGACGCTGGCTTCGACCGGTACGCCGAGTTTCTTCGTTCATCCTGGAGAGGCCTATCACGGTGACCTGGGGATGATTGGCAGCGACGATCTCGTGATCTTGATCTCATACAGCGGTGAGACCGATGAGGTGATCAAGCTATTACCTTATCTTCGTCATATAGAGGCTCGTAGCGTCGCTATCACGGGCAATGAGAGTTCGACATTGGGCACCAGTGCCGATGTCCATCTCAACGTTTCTGTCGAGCGGGAATCCTGCCCCAACAATCTGGCCCCTACGACGTCGACTACTGCGACCCTGGTAATGGGGGATGCGTTGGCAGTGGCGTTGATGAACAGACGCGCCTTCATGCCACTCGACTTCGCCCGTTTTCATCCAGGCGGTTCTTTGGGACGCAAGCTTCTCACGCTGGCAAAAGATGTCATGCATCGGGTTCCTTCGCTGTCGCGGGAAGCTTCATTCGCACAGGTCGTGCATGAAATCAGCGAGGGCCATAGAGGGATCGTCTGTGTGGTCGATGACGCTGGACAGATGGTCGGTGTTGTCACCGATGGCGATCTGCGTCGTGCGATAGAGAAGCAAGGCCAAACCGAGCATCTGACCGCCAATGACATCATGGGGAGAATGCCGGTCACGATCTCTCCCGATGCCAATCTGTACGACTGCGAACAGTTGATGCGGGAACGAAAGCTGACATCGCTGATTGTCGCCGAAGGGCAAGAGCCGCTGGGCGTGGTGAAAAGCTTCGACGCATAGATCGATCGTGGTTCGAGCCGGCGATGGCGCAATTCTTCTTTATAGGAATCTCCAGTGAGTAATATTTTCGACATGAAAGGGTTGAGCAACCATTCACCCTTCACCCTGTTCGGCGGTATCAATGTTCTTGAGTCTCGCGATATGGCGCTGAAGGCCTGTGAGCATTACGTCGAGGTCACCAACAAGCTCTCCATCCCCTATGTGTTCAAGGCGAGCTTCGACAAGGCCAATCGCTCTTCCATTCATTCCTATCGTGGTCCGGGGATGGAAGAGGGACTGAAGATATTCGAGGCCATCAAGTCCGAATTCGGCGTTCCCGTCATTACCGATGTCCATGAAACCTGGCAGGCTGCGCCCGTGGCAGAAGTGGCGGATATCATCCAGTTGCCCGCCTTCCTGGCGCGACAGACGGATCTGGTCGTCGCCATGGCCAAGACCGGCAAGCCGGTCAATATCAAGAAGCCGCAGTTCCTGAGCCCGGCACAGATGCTGAACATCGTCGAGAAGTTCAACGAGGCGGGTAACTCGCAGTTGATGCTGTGCGACCGGGGGACATGCTTCGGTTACGACAACCTCGTGGTCGATATGCTGGGCTTCGGTGTCATGAAGAAGGTTTCCGGCGATCTGCCGATCATCTTCGACGTGACCCACGCGCTGCAACAGCGCGATCCGGGCGGCGCCGCATCCGGCGGTCGTCGACAGCAGGTCGTCGAGTTGGCCAGCGCTGGCATGGCGACAGGGTTGGCCGGCCTGTTCCTGGAAGCGCACCCCGATCCCGATAACGCCAAGTGCGATGGACCGAGCGCGCTGCCGCTGCATCTGCTCGAGCCGTTCCTCACCCATATCAAGACGATAGACGATGCGGTGAAGTCACTGCCCAAACTCCAGATCGACTGAACCGGTTGTCCTTCATGAAAACAGTCATTGTGATTCCCGCTCGTTACGGCTCCAGCCGTCTGCCGGGCAAGCCTCTCGCCGATATCGTCGGCAAGCCGATGATCCAACATGTCTACGAGCGCGCCAGCGCCGTGGGCAATGTGGACGCGGTATGGGTAGCTACCGACGATCAGCGGGTGATGGACTGCGTTGCCGGCTTCGGCGGGAATGCGGTCATGACCTCTCCCGACCATGTTTCCGGCACCGACCGTCTGGTCGAGGTGATGGATCACGTCGAGGCCGATCTCTACATCAACGTGCAGGGTGATGAGCCCCTGATTCGCTCCGACGATCTCGAACGGTTGGCTGCGACCATGCAGGACGTCGGGCCGGGCGTTCATGTCGGCACGCTCTGCCATCCGATCTCCCATGAAGAGGCGCAGAGTCCCAACAGCGTCAAGGTGGTGCTCAAGGAGAACGGCGATGCGCTCTATTTCAGCCGCTCGCCGATTCCGTTTCCGCGAGAGCCGGCCGAGGCGAGTTTCCTGAAGCACGTCGGCGTCTACGCTTATCGTCGCGATGTCCTGGAGCGCTACGGTCGTCTGGCCTCACCGATGCTGGAGCGATCCGAAGTGCTGGAACAGTTGCGGCTGTTGTACGCGGGCATGACGATCCGTGCCGTCGAGGTCGAGCCGACGGGGCCCGGCGTCGATACGCCTGAGTGTCTCGAACGCGTGCGTGCCCATTTTCTGGGCCAGGAGTGCGTTCCTGTCGACCCGCTGGCCAAGGTCCGCCTGGTCATTACCGATGTCGATGGCATCCTGACCGACGGTCGCTTGCACTACACCGAAGCGGGGGAAACGACGAAGACGTTCCATGTTCGCGATGGCTTGGGCATCAAGATGCTGATGGCGTGTGGCGTGCAGGTGGCCATACTGTCCGGTCGTGATTCCCCGACATTGAGGAAGCGTGCCGCCGACCTGGGAATTGAGCACGTGCTGTTCGGGGTCAAGGACAAGGCAGCCGCCTGTCGTGCCCTCCAGGAGCAGACCGGCGTTTCCCGCGAGGAGACCGCGTGTCTCGGGGATGACTCGATAGATCTGCCCGCGTTTGGCGCGTGCGGGTTGAGTTTCACGGTGAGCGATGCACCGGACTATATCGCCAGCGCCGTCACCGGTGTACTGCCGGTCCCCGGTGGGGCGGGGGCGCTGCGCCATCTGGGAGATCGGATTCTCGAGGCGCAAGGCAACGGCGATGTGTTTCGGTCGGTAGAGGGCTATAGTCGAGTCATGCATTCGATGGCGCAGTAAAGTCGTTGGTGATAACAAGGCCCTTGGTAATAGCAAAGCCCTTGGCAATGGTTTGCCGGGATAGCGGTATGAAGCGGGGAGAGCCGTCATGAAACGGGTTTTTCAGTATCCAATCTGGCTGGGTGAGCTGTTCACCGGCGCCAAGTCGTTCAAGGCCAACCCGCTGCTGGGCAGCGAGCGGCTGAATCGCTACGGCCTGCACGCCGCTCGGGTCTGGACGGCGTACTGGATGTCCCGGCTGCGCATGGCGATGCTGGCGCCGGGTGTTCCCAAGGCGGATCGCCAGCAGTTCCAGCGTTTCGGCTACGTGCTCAAGGAGAACTATCTCTCCGACTCGCAGTTCCAGGCGCTGATTCAAGAAATCGGCGCCTACGAAGGCGAGATCCGCGAGTGCTGCCAGGGCGACACCAATACGCACCGGATTCTGCTGGCGCCGGAGGTGGTCGAGCAGCTGCCGACGGTCAGGGCGGTACTGGAAGACTCCAAGTTGAAGCGGCTGTTCCGCTACTGCGCCGGCCACGCCCGCTTGCCGATCTGCCATATCGAGAACGTTCACAACGGTAGCCGAGATAGCGCGACCGAGCGCGACCCGCAGAAGAACCTGCACGTCGATACCTTCCAGCCCACCATGAAGTTCTGGCTCTACCTGGAGGACGTGACCGACGAGAATGGTCCGTTCGTGTTCGTGCCGGGCTCCAATCGGCCGCACCGTGAGCGGTTGAAGTGGGAGTATCAGATGAGCCTGCGGGCCCGGGAGCACGCGGATCGCTACACGGCTCGTGGCTCGTTCCGGGTAAGCCAGGAAGAGGCCGAAAGGTTGGGCGAGGGCGGCCCGCGGCCGTTCCGGGTCAAGGCCAATACGCTGCTCATCGCCAATACCTTCGGTGTTCATGCACGGGGCAGTGCCGAGCCGGGGAGTTCTCGCCTGGCACTGTGGGGCATGAGCCGGACCAATCCCTTCCTGCCGCTACCGGGGCTGGGGTTCGATTACCTCAATCGGCTTCAGTACCGCGTGCTGCAGCGCATGCGGCGCCAGGAAGACGCGAAGGCCGCCGCCAAGGGTGGCCAATCGTCCTGGCATGTGATCGAGCAACGGCGACTGTAGTTCTCGATTCGCCACACCGCTGTCATTCGGAAAGCAACCTTCGGGTTGCTTTCTGCGTTTCTGGGCCCCAGAACGGGCGGTGTCAAAGTGTTGTAATATTGATCGTTTGTGGATGCGGCGGTACTGGCCACGTGGGCCGGCCGGCTGCCGATACGTCGAATTTCCTCCGGCAAGAAAGTGATTGATGAAAAAGCTACTCGTGACGGGCGGTTGTGGTTACATCGGCTCGCATATGGTCGCCAGCCTGCAAAGTGCCGGGCACGATGTCGTGGTGCTGGACGATCTCTCCAGCGGTCGGCGGGAGGGTAGCGGCGGGGCACCGGTCTGCGTCGGCGATATCGGCGACCGTACGCTGCTGGACGACCTGTTTCACCGGCATGCCTTCGATGGCGTGCTTCATTTCGCGTCGCTGATCGAGGTCGGCGAGTCGGTCAGGAACCCGGCGATCTATTACCGAACCAACGTCGCCAAGACGTTGACCCTGCTCGAGGCGATGATCGAGCACGATGTCGGGTCGCTGGTGTTCTCGTCGACGGCGGCGGTCTTTGGCGAGCCTTGCCGGCCGCTGATCGATGAGTCCCATCCCACCCAGCCGCTCAATCCCTACGGCGCCAGCAAGCTGATGATCGAGCGTATGCTGGCGGATTTCGAGCAGGCCTATGGCCTGCGTTCGGTGTCGTTGCGCTACTTCAACGCGGCGGGCGCGAGCCCGGATGGCGCTATCGGAGAGCGCCACGATCCCGAGACCCACCTGGTGCCGCTGGCGCTCCAGGCGGCCATGGGCTTGCGGCCGGCGCTGCAGGTGTTCGGCCGCGACTATCCCACCGAAGATGGCACCTGTATCCGGGACTACATCCACGTCTGCGATCTCGCCGACGCCCACTTGCTGGCGCTGGAGTATCTGTTCGAGGGCAAGCCGACGGCACGATTCAACCTGGGCAGCGGCAGCGGGTTCAGCGTCCAGGAAGTCCTCGACAGCGTCGAGCGGGTGACCGGCCGCCGCGTGCCGTTCACCGATGCCCCGCGCCGGGCGGGCGATCCGGCAAGACTGGTGGCGGATGCCGGCGCGGCCAAGGCGACGTTGGGGTGGCGTCCCCGCTATGCGGATCTCGACACCATCGTCAGGCACGCCTGGGCCTGGGAGCAGCAACGCGCCTTGCTGTGAGTGCCACGCAGTCGCCACGGTTCAGAATCGGCCGGCCGGCCCCGGCTGGATAGTGGCGGCTATTTCGCCCCCGGTCTCCTTTCGCTGGTCGTTGCCTTGCCTTGCCGTCTCTCGCCGATATGTCGCACTGAGCTCAAGCGATTCTGATGCCGGATTTCAGCCCAGGGCCGGGCGGCGAAAACGTGCTTTTGCTGAGAGGGGAGCGCAAGAGTAGTATGAGGATGCATGCAATCAATATGTTGCTTTTTTATTGTTAAGCAGCTTATATGATGCTTTTTGCGAGGTGAGGTAATAGGGGGTCGAGGTATGAATCGAAAGCCCGTGTTGGAACAGATCCTTCAGCGACGGCGACAGCTTCGACTGACCCAGGAGGACATGCAGGCGCGTATTGGCATGACGCGTCAGCAGTACCAGCGCCTGGAGCGCGAGGGCAACCCGCGTCTGGACACGCTCTCACTGGTCGCGGAGGGTCTCAATGCCGAGCTGATGCTGATCCCGCGGGAGAAACGCCTGGCCGTGCAGCGCCTATTGAAAGAGGCCGACCATGAGGCTAACCCGCCGGCGGACGAGAACCCCTGGCATGGATTGTTGGACGAGGAGTCATGATGGCGTCCGAATCGGTTTCAGTGTTGCGAGTCAGCCTGTCATCGAGGCCCGTGGGTTATCTGGCGGGATACCGGGGGGGACGCAACGTCATGGTTTTCGACGAATCGTTCCGCGGCGATCCGGATCGACCGACGTTGACGCTGTCATCTCACCCTGCCTCTCCGAGAGCGCCCCACGTGCTGGGCTCGCCCTGGATACGCCAGCAGCGACTACACCCGTGGCTGTCGAACCTCCTGCCGGAAGGCGCCCTCAGGGAGTGGCTGGCACAGGGTTTGAAGGTTCATCCCGATAATGAATTTCCCCTGCTTGCACAGTTGGGTCACGATCTCCCCGGTGCCATCGAGGCCGAGCCCGTCCAGCCTGACGAGGTTCCTGAACACGTGCTGGTGCATCGCACGAGCATCACGCCCGTCGTGAGGTCTCTCGCGCCTGCGCGCGGATTTTCGCTGGCTGGTGTGCAGATGAAGTTTTCCATGCGTGAACGTGAGGGAAGGTTTCACTTCGGGCATGAAGATGCGCTGGGAAACTGGATCGTCAAGACCCCATCGACTCGCCACCGGGGCGTGCCCGCCAACGAGTTTACCGCGATGACGCTGGCCCAGGCGGCCGGCGTCGATATTCCCGAAATCAGAATGGTGAATCTCTCCGCCCTGGAGGGGTTGCCCGACATCGCGCTGCCACAGGAACCTTGGGCCTATGCCATCAGACGCTACGACAGGGATGGCGAGGCACGCGTGCATGCGGAAGACATGGCGCAGGTGCTGTTCCAGTATCCGCACGAAAAGTACAGCGGTGCCAATTATGAGCAGGTGGGCAAGTTGTTGCGCGACTATACCCAGGATGGGCTGGTGGCGGTGCAGCAGTTCGCCCGGCGGCTGCTGGTGAACGTGTTGCTTGCCAATGGCGATGCGCATTTGAAGAACTGGAGCTTGCTGTATCCGGATCGTATCAACCCCGTGCTGTCTCCCGCCTATGACATCGTGTTCACCCGGGCCTGGATCGCGGATGAGCAGGAGATGGCGCTCAATCTCCATGGCAACAAGCGCTGGTACCGCATCGGCTGGGCCGATTTCGAGGCCTGGGCGCGCGCGATTGGCACACCCTGGCCGGCCATCCGTGTGGTGCTGGATGACACGCTGGGTCGTGCGCGCGAGCGTTGGCCCGATCTGCTGGCGCAGAGCCCGATGTTGCCCGAGCAGAAGGGCCAGTTGCGCCGCCATTGGCGAGAGCTGCAGCCGGAGTGGCGTATTGGTTAGGTGACGATTTTGAACGTGACCGAAACCTAGGCCATGTCTGAAAAGTACTGCGCTTGCCCATACGGCGTTAAAAATCGGCTGGTGCGCCAGCCCGGTCAAGATGCTCATTTACACCCCGTAAACTGGAGCGCCAGCCCGGTCCTTCTTTCGCCGATTTTTGCCTTGTCTGGCCTTCGCTCGTCGACTTTTCAGACAAAGCCTGGCAGTCGACCGTTGGTCGCAAGGTCGCGCTCGTTCAGAACGACATCGTCACTCCCGTGGCCAGAGCCGGATCAGGACCTTGCCGGAGGCCTGGGCGTCCTTGGCGATGGTGAACGCCTCGACGGCGTCGTCGGCTTCCAACTCGTGAGTGATGACCTGGTCGAAGCGCGCGTCGCTGGCGAGCAGGGCGATGGCGTCGTCCACCTCGTCGTTGAACCGGAAGCAGCCCCGCAACTGGATCTCCTTGGAGATCAGCAGCGCCAGTTCCAGCGGTTGTGGGCCGGCACCCATCATGCCGATCTGCGCGATCACTCCGGCGCGGCGTACCGCCCGGATGGCGGCGTCGATCGAGGCCGGCGCCCCGGAGCACTCCAGGGCGACATCGTAGGATTCCGGCTCCGGCGTCTGCTCGCCGACGCGCAGCGTGTGGTGCACCCCCAGCGCCCGCGCCCGCTCCAGCGGCCCCTCGTGGAGGTCGGTGACCGTGACCTCGCGTGCCCCCTTGGCCAGCGCCGCGGCTGCGACCAGCAGCCCGATCGGCCCCGCGCCGCAGACCAGCACGCGCTTGCCCTCGACACCGCCGGCCACGTTGATGCCGTGCAGCGCCACCGCCAGCGGTTCGGCCAGCGCGGCGCGCCTGAGCGGCAGGCCCTCCGGCAGTAGTCGGATCATCTCCCGTTTCATCACCAGGTATTCGCTCATGCCGCCCTGGGTGTGCGGCGTGGTGGAGGCGGAACCCAGGTAGCCGCCGTTCGGCCACAGGTGCGGTTGCCCCTCGAGGCCCGGCCGGCATTCGCCGAAGGTGGCGGGGTGGAAGGTGACCGGTGTGCCCGGCGCCAGCTCCCCAGAGGGGTCGAGATCGACGGTGCCCGACAGTTCGTGGCCGGGGATCAACGGCTCGCGCACCACGAAAGCCCCGTTGGCGCCGTCATGGTAGTAGTGCAGGTCCGACCCGCAGATCCCGCCCCAGGCGATGCGCACCCGCACCTCGCCCTGGCGTGGCAGGGGCGTTTCCCACTCCTGACTGCGCAGGTCCTGCTTTCCATGGATGACCAGGGCTTTCATGGCGCTACCTCCAAGATTGTGATCGATGCCTCAAACCCATGGCTTTGTACGAAAACTACCTGCGCTCGGCAATACCGCGTTAAAAATCGGCTCAAAATGCTCATTTACACCCCGTAAACTCCGCGTTTTCGCCGATTTTTGCCTTGTCTTGCCTTCGCTCGATGACTTTTCGTACAAACCCTTATACCAGTTGCCCGGCCTGCACTCGCGACCAAAGGCGTGCTTACGATTCCAGAATACCACTGTACATTCTGCTGAACGATGTTCAGCTCATTGGACAATAGTGGGGCGCTAGTTTTGATAAATGGGCTCTGGTTTTGATAGCTGGGCTCGAATTTCAAGCGTGGAACTCTGGAGAGGCGGACGGTTCATGAACGAGGGCAAGCTACGCGTGGCGGTCGCGACGCCGCTGAGCGAGGAACTGTGCGAATGGATCGAGGCCCGCGAGCCTCGCCTCGCGCTGATGCGGGATCAGTCGCTGCTGCCGCCCATGCGTCACCCGGCGGACTTTGGCGGCGATCCCGCTTTCCGGCGTACCCCGGAGCAGGAGGCCCGCTTCGACGCGCTGCTCGCCGAAGCCGAGGTGCTCTACGGCATACCCGATGTCGACCCCGCCCGGTTGGCCCGTGCCGTCGAGGCCAACCCGGTGCTGCGCTGGGTGCATATCATGGCGGCTGGCGGCGGCGGCCAGGTGAAAGCGGCCAACCTCTCCGCCGAGCAGTTGGCGCGGGTGCGTTTCACCACTTCAGCCGGGGTCCATGGTGGCCCGCTGGCGGAGTACGCGGTGTTTGGCGTGCTGGCCGGTGCCAAGCAGCTGCCGCGGATTCTCGACCAGCAGCGCGCTCACCACTGGAGCGGGCGCTGGATGATGGGGCAGGTCAGCGAACAGCGCGTGCTGCTGCTGGGGCTGGGCGGCATCGGTCGCGAAGTGGCGCGCAAGCTGTCGCTGCTGGGTGCGTATGTGATGGGCGTGTCGCGTCACCAGCGCCCGGTCGAGCATGTCGACGAGATCGTCTCCCCCGATCGCTTGCATGAGGCGGTGGGTCGCGCCGACGCGGTGGTGAGTTCGCTGCCCGGCACCGCCGCCACGCAGGGCATGGTGGACGACGCCCTGCTGGCGGCGATGAAGCCCGGCGCGACCATCGTCAACGTGGGGCGCGGCACGGTGATCGACGAACCGGCGCTGATCCGCGCGCTGGAGCGCGGCCAGGTGGGGCTCGCGGTGCTCGACGTCACCGCCGTGGAGCCGCTGGACCCCGGATCGCCGCTGTGGGATCTGCCCAATGTGCTGCTGACACCGCATACCGCGGCGTTGAGCGAGGCGGAGGATCGCCTCATCGCCGAGCTGTTCGTCGACAACGCGCGCCGCTATCTCGACGGCGAGCCGCTGCTCAACCGCGTCGACACCGTGGAGTTCTACTGATGGCGGGCGAGGGCGAGCGAACGCCGGCGGTGAGCCGGGCGATTCGAGTGCTGGCGCTGCTGGAGAAGGCTGGCGGCACCCCCCAGGGCGTCAGCGAGATGGCGCGCCAGCTCTCGGTGGCCCGCTCGTCGCTGTTCAACATCTGCCTGACGCTGGAAGCCGATGGGCTGATTGCCCGCAGCGGCAACGGCTACCGGCTGGGGCGGCGGCTGGTGGAGCTGGGCGGCGCCTATCTGCGCACCGACGACCCGGTACAGGCGTTCTACCAGGCCTGCAACGAGACCCCGCTGCTGCATGACGAGATCTGCCAGCTGGCGGTGCTCGACGGCACCGAGGTGCTTTATCTCGCCGCCCACGCCGGGCGCATGCCGCTGCGCATGACCGCCAGTATCGGCAGTCGCTTTCCCGCCTCGATCACGGCGGTGGGCAACGCACTGCTGGCGAGACTCGACGACGACGAGATTCGCCGCCGCTTTGCCGACCCCGCCACGCGCCCCGCCTGGACCGATCGCTCGGTGACCGATCTCGACGCCCTGGTGGAGAAGATTGGCACGGTGCGCAGCCGTGGCCACGGTCGCGACCTGGGCGAGGTCTTCCCGGGCGTGCGCGGGCTGGCGGTGACCGTCGCGCCCCAGTACAGCGGCGAGCAGGCCTACGCCCTGGGTACGTCGCTGATGCAGGAGCGCTGCGACGACGAGATCGAGACGCGGGCGGTGGAAGCGCTCCAGGCGATGGCCGCGCGCATCGCCAATCCCATGAACCTCGCCGCCGATGGCGGCGGTCGCGACTAGGAGAACGATGCCATGGCGACGTTCGAGGAGACCTTTGGAATCGGTCCTGGCGCCGCTGACCGGCGACGGGTGGGCATGATCGGGCTTGGCAGCATGGGCATGCCGATGGCCCGCAACCTGCTGGCGTCGGGCGTTGCTGCCCGGGTCAGCGTTCACGGCCGCTCGCGGGACCGGATCGGGCCGGCGCTGGATGCCGGTGCCGAATGGTGCGACAGCCCCCGGGAGCTGGCCGCGGCCAGTGACGTGATCATCACCGTCCTGCCCGACCTGCCGCAGCTGCGGGAGTTGCTCGAAGGCGAGGAGGGCTTGCTGGCGGGGCTCTCCCAGTCGCTGCTGTTGGTGATCTGTTCGACCTCGTCGCCGGCCGGCATCCGCGAGCTGGCCGCCGAACTCGAGTCGCGTACCGACGGCCGGGTCCGGCTGCTCGACGCGCCGCTCTCCGGCGGCGCCGATGGTGCCGAGGCGGGAACGCTCTCGATCATGGTCGGGGGCGACGAGGCGGCCTTCGCCGTTGCCCGTCCGCTGCTGGAGACCTTCGGCACGCCGGTGCTGCTGGGGCCGCTGGGGGCCGGGGAGGTGGCCAAGGCCTGCAACCAGATGGTGGTCGCTTCGACCATGGTGGCGCTGGCGGAGGCCACGGTGATTGCCGAGCGCGCCGGGCTCGATCTGGCCAGGCTGCTCGACTGCCTCGGGGGCGGCTATGCCGGCGGGCGTTTCCTAGCGTCGCGCAGGCAGCGCCTGATCGACAAGGATTACACCCCGTCCGGCCTGGCCCGCTACATGATCAAGGATCTCGGCTTCGCCACCGACGAGGCGGCGCGGGGCGGGGTGGTGGCACCTCAGCTGACCACCCTGGCGGCGCTCTACGAGGATCTGGGACGGCGCGGTTTCGGCGACGAGGACCTCACCGTGACGCAGCGCTATATCGCCGAGCTCGATCGTCTGCCCGGCGACGGGCGCGAGCGATGACAGGCTGACCCGAGAGGGCGGGAGGCAACGATGACGGCGGTTCGGACTTTCTGGCGTGGAATCGAGTGGGCCATCGCCGCGCTGATGGCGGCGATGATGATCCTGGTGTTCGTCAACGTGGTGCTGCGCTACGGGTTCGCTTCCGGGCTGCGCCCCGGCATCGAGCTGTCGCGGCTGGGATTCGTCTGGATCGTCATGCTGGGGGCTTCGCTCTGCCTGAAGGAGGGCGAGCACCTGGCGGTCGGCGAGCTGTTCGATCGGCTGCCGCGACCGGTGCGCCTGGTCCTGGGGCGGCTGCTGTGGCTGGTGATCCTGATTGCCGCGCTCATGCTGCTGGTGGGCTGCTGGCGCCAGACGCTGGCCAACTGGCATAACATCTCGCCGCTCACCGGCCTGCCCAGTGGGCTCTTCTATCTCGCCGGCGTCGTCTCCGGGGCGCTGATGAGCGTGACCGCGACGCTCGGGCTACTGCGTCCGGGATATTCGGAAGCGCCCGGCGTCGGGGCTGCTGGCAGCGGGGCTTCAGGTGTCGAAGCGCCCGGCGTCGACAGCGCGCATGACCGGGAGACCAGACCATGACCCTGGCGCTGTTTCTGGCGGTACTGATCGGCGCCATCCTGCTGCGCCTGCCGGTGGCCTTCGCCCTGCTGGCGGCGGCCGGGGCGCTGATGCTGCAGATGGGCATGTTCAGCGCCGACATCGTTTCCCAGTCGCTGATCAACGGCGTCGACAACTTTGCCCTGCTGGCCATCCCGTTCTTCATGGTGGCCGGCGAGGTGATGGCCGTGGGCGGCCTGTCGGATCGTATCGTGCGCCTGGCGATGGCGCTGGTGGGGCACTGGCGCGGCGGGCTGGGCTACGTGGCCATCATCACCTCGCTGCTGCTGGCCGGGCTTTCCGGCTCGGCGGTGGCGGACGCGGCGGCGCTGGTCAGCATCCTCTATCCGATGATGCGCAAGAGCGGCTATCCCGCCTCCCGCTCGGTGGGGCTGCTGGCCGCCGGCGGCATCATCGCGCCGGTGATTCCGCCCTCGCTGCCGCTGATCATCCTCGGGGTGGCGGGCAATCTCTCCATCGCCAAGCTGTTCATCGGCGGGATCGTGCCGGGGCTCTTCATGGGCCTGGCGCTGATGATCACCTGGCGCTTCATGATGCGTAAATCGGATCTCGAGCCGCAGCCGAAGGCCACCCGCGGCGAGCGGCTGAAGGCGCTGCGCGACAGCGTCTGGGCGCTGCTGCTGCCGGTGATCATCATCGTCGGGATCCGTTTCGGGGTCTTCACGCCCACCGAGGCAGCGGTGGTGGCGGCGGTCTACGCCATCGTCGTCTCCGCCGTGGTCTATCGCGAGCTGGATGCGCGCAAGCTGCTGGCGGTGCTGATCCGCGCCGGGCGTTCCACCGCCCTGGTGATGTTCCTGGTCGGCGCGGCGATGGTCGCTTCCTGGGTGATCACCATCGCCCAGTTGCCGCAGCAGCTCGCCGGCCTGCTGGGGCCGCTGGCGGACGATCCGAAGCTGTTGATGGCGGCGATCATGGTGGTGGTGCTGCTGGTCGGGATGGTGATGGATCTCGCGCCCGCCATCCTGATCCTGGTGCCGCTGTTCATGCCGCTGGTGAAGGCGGCGGGCATCGATCCGATCTACTTCGGCCTGATGTTCGTCATCAACTGCTGCATCGGGTTGATCACGCCGCCCGTGGGCACGGTACTCAACGTGGTCTGCGGCGTCGGCAACACTACCATGACCAACGCGGTGCGCGGGGTCTATCCCTTCGTTCTGGTGTACATCGGTCTGCTGGCGCTGTTCGTGCTGGTGCCTCAGATCATCACGGTGCCGATGCATTGGCTGATCGGCTAGCGCCTGAAGGCGTGAAAGCGCAAAACAAGGCAAGGAGAGGTGTCATGAACAAGATCATCAAGGCAACCACCGCCACGCTGTTCGGGCTGGCGCTCGTGTCGAGTTCCGCCATGGCCGCGACGACGTTGCGTTTCGCGCATCCGGCACCGCAGAGCGATCTGCAGCAGACCCTGGCGGAGAAGTTCAAGGAGGAGGTGGAGAGCGCCAGCCATGGCGAGCTGAAGGTGCAGATCTTTCCCAACGGCCAGTTGGGCAACGACTCGCAGATGATCGACGGCACCCGCTCGGGGATCATCGACATCACCCTGTCGGGGCTCAACAACTTTACCGGGCTGGTGCCCGAGGCCGCCGCCTTCACGCTGCCATTCATGTTCGCCGACCACCAGGCCGCCTTCAACGCCCTCGATGGCGAGCCGGGGGATCGGGTCACGAGCGAACTCGAGAGCGCCGGCCTCAAGGGCCTCGCGTTTCCCGAGAACGGTTTCCGGGAGATGACCAATAACCGGGGGCCGATCCGCGAGCCCGGGGATCTCGAGGGGCTGCGCATGCGGGTCAACAACTCCATCGTGCTCAACAACATGTTCGAGCTGCTGGGCGCCAATCCGCAGCAGATTCAGGTCAACGAGCTCTACACCGCCATGGAGACCGGCGTGGTCAACGCCCAGGACCACCCGCTGGGTATCGTGGTGTCGTTCAACTTCGACGAGGTGCAGAAGTACCTGTCGATGACCAACCACGCCTACGCGGCGCTGTTGCTGGCCATGAACAAGAGCCGGTTCGACAGCCTGACGCCCGAGCAGCAGCAGATCGTGCAGAAGGCCGCCGACGACGCCACCGCCATGCAGCGACAGATGAACATCGACCAGACCGAGCAGATGATCTCGCAGCTCGAGGACGATGGCATGGAGGTCAATCGCGACGTCGACACCGCCGCCTTCCAGGAAGCGGTGCAGCCGGTCTGGCAGGATTTCATCGATGAATACGGCGAGGAGCTGATCGACAGCATTCAACAGGCGGCGGGGCAGCAGCAGGGTTGAACGGTAGCGCGGGGGAAGGTCTCGATTCGGTCGCGCAAACCTGCCCCTGCGAATATGGCCGGGCCGGCTGGCCAAGACTGTCGAATCCGTTTGGCATTTCAGATCATCGACGAGCGTCTTGACGTACGTACCGAAAAACGTACGCTATGGATATCGAGGTGTAAGGAGTGTGTCATGACAGGAATTACGGCAACTGAGGCGCGTGGCAACCTCTATCGTTTGATTGATGAAACCGCCGAATCCCACCAACCCATCGTCATCATGGGGAAGCGGAACAGGGCGGTTCTGGTATCAGAGGAAGACTGGGCCGCCATTCAGGAAACGCTTTATCTACTCTCTGTGCCGGGTATGCGTGAGTCCATTCGTGAGGGGATGGAGACCCCGGTCGATGAGTGCTCCGAGGAACTCGACTGGTGACGTGGAAGCTGGTCTATACCAGGCAAGCCCAGAAAGATGCTCGGAAGTTGGCCTCCAGCGGCCTGAAGCCCAAGACCCAGGAGCTGCTGGCGTTGCTGTCGGAAGATCCGTATCGGAAGCCGCCTCCGTTCGAGAAGCTCGTCGGCGATCTCGCGGGTGCCTATTCGCGCCGAATCAATATCCAGCGCCGTCTGGTTTATCAGGTGCTCGATGAAGCGCGGGTCGTGAAGGTGCTTCGCCTCTGGAGCCATTATGAGTGATCCGTAATCGCCGCCTCTGCACTAGCTGCGGCTCGAAAGGCGCATGGAAGTGTAAGCAGGGTTGCAACGCTCACGGTCGTAAAGAAATATCGGTGCCTGCCGTCATCGACAGTCAGATTTGGCCAGTTTATAGCGGTTATAGGTATTACTTCTGACTATGGAGGCCACTATGGCGAAGCCGACGTCCATCAAGCTCGACGACGACCTGAGAGATCGAATCCAGCATTTAGCTAACGCTCGCAGGCGCTCGGCGCATTGGCTAATGCGCGAGGCTATCGAACAATATGTGGGCCGCGAAGAAAAGCAGGAAGCGTTCAGACGGGATACGCTCAAGGCTTGGGAACATTACCAGGCCACCGGTATGCATGTGACCGCTGACCAAGTAGAAGAGTGGTTGACCAGTTGGGGCAAGGATAACGAGGTGCCAGGCCCAACATGGCACGAGTAATTTTTGCCTCCGCAGCGGTTCGGGATCTGGAGCCATCGCGTGATTTTCTGCGACCGAAGAACCCGGCAGCGGCTGAAAGGGCTGCGAAAGCCATCATCCAAAGCGTTCGGGCACTCGGGGGTTGCCCCATATCGGGCGCCTTGTCGAGGATCTGCCTGCAGAGTATCGGGACTGGATGATCGATCATGGCGATAGCGGCTATGTCGCCCGCTACCGTATCGATGGTGATGTTGTCGTGGTGCTAGCCATTCGACACCAGAAGGAAGCTGGCTTCTAGATATTGCGAGTCTGGTGCGTGCCGTTTGTCGGAAAGGCGATAGTCAATACAGGTTCCTGTGCGACCTTCATTGTTAGGCAGCAAAACGGCCTTGTCGCCCGTCAAGTCGTCAGGGTGGCAAGGCCGTGTCTCATCGCCCTCGAGAGGGGCGTACGCTAGCTGGCCCGCGCCTTCCACGCCGTTTCCAGCACGTCGCGGATCGAGCATGCTGCTCAAGCTGCGCTGACGGCATGCACTTCCAGGTTGACCTTCAATGCTTTGCGAACGGCGCCCAAAATCGCCGCCAAGTTGTCCATGCCGGGATTACCGGAGGAGGACAACATGCGATGCAGGCTCTTGCTGGGTCTTCCGGTCTCTTCGGCTAGCGCCTCGAATCCCACGGTGGCGTTCACTAGGTCGCGCAGCATCACGCGAGCGCAGTCCGGCTCGCCATTGAGAAAGAGCGTTACCGCCTCGTCCAGCATCGCCTTGGCGAATGCCGGGTCGTTCTCGACGCGGGCAGCGATCTTCGTTTTGAAGTCACGAGTCAATGCCATATCATTTCTCTCCCTTCTTCGCTTGACGCTTGCGCTGTTTGTACTCCTCGCGCAGTGCCTTGGCGTTATCGATATCAGCCTGCTGGCGCTTCTTGGTGCCCCCGCCAAACAGTATGATCAGCTCTTCGCCATCCCGAGCGAGATAGATCCGATATCCCGGCCCCCAGTCGATCCGGTATTCACCGATTCCTTCGAACCATTTTATGCTGGAGGTGTTGCCCATCGACATGCGGTACTCGGCGGTAGCTACCTTTGCCGCTGCTTGGGCATCGAGCCCCGCAAACCATTCGTGGTAGGGGCTCGTTCCATCTTTGCGCAGGAATTCACGAAGCTCGATCTTCATATCATGATGGTAACCTATAGGTTACTTCAAGGCGAGATTCATTGCTCTTGCAGGGCAGTGATGGGAGGGCAGCGCATCGCGATCACGACTCGTGCGTTGCCGTCATCGATCACTTCGGCAGCAAAACGGCCTTGTCACCCGTCAGGTGGCAAGGCCATGTCTCATCGCCCTCGAGAGGGGCGTACGCTAGCTGGCCCGCGCCTTCCACTCCGTTGCCAGCACGTCGAGGGTCTGGTCGATCTGTTCGCGGGTATGGTCGCAGTTGAGGAAGAACCGTAGCCTCGCGCTCTTCTCGGGCACCGCCGGGTGCAGGATCGGCTGCACGTTGATGTCGTGGTGGAGCAGGGCATCGGACAGGCCGGCGGCGAGCACGGAGCTGCCGACGATGATCGGCACCACGGCGACGCCGATGCTCTCGCCGATGTCGAAGCCCTTGAGCCTGGCCTGCTCGAGGAAGTAGCGCGAGATGTCGTGCAGCCGCTTCAACCGTTCGGGTTCATCCTTCATCACCTGGAGTGCGGCGAGGGATGGCCCGGCGACCTGGGCAGGCATGCCGACGCTGTAGAGGAAACCCGGTGCGAAGTAGCGCAGCATCTCCACCAGCTCCCGGCAGCCGGCGATGTAGCCACCGCAGCCGGAGAGCGTCTTGGACAGCGTACCCATCCAGATGTCGACGTCGGTGGAGGCCACGTCGCAGTACTCCCGCAGACCCAGCCCCCGGTCGCCCATCACCGCGAATGAGTGGGCCTCGTCCACCATCAGCCAGGCCTGGTGGCGGCGCTTGATCTCGACGAAGCGATTCAGGTCCGGGGCGTCGCCATCCATGCTGTAGAGCCCTTCGATCACCACCACCACGCGCTCGAACTGGCGACGATGTCGCGCCAGCAGGTTCTCGAGCGCGACCGGGTCGTTGTGCGCGAAGCTCATGCGCCGTGCGCCGGAAAGCTGCGCGCCGACCACGGTGCTGTTGTGGATGTACTCGTCGTGGAGGAGGAGATCCTTGGGGCCGAGCAGGTAGCCCAGCGTCGAGACGTTGGTGGCATGGCCGCTGACGAAGACCACGGCCTCCTCGACTTCGTAGGTGTCGGCGATGGCCCGCTCCAGTTCATGGTGGATCGGACGTTCGCCGGACACCGGGCGGCTGGCGGAGACCGAGCTGCCGTAGCGCTCCAGGGCGTCGATACCGGCCTGGATCACCCGTGGATGATGCGCCAGCCCCAAGTAGTTGTAGCTGGCGAAGTTGATGCACGAGCGCCCCTTGATCACCGTGGTGGCGCCGGCGGTGCTTTCGTGGACCTTGAAGAACGGATCGGGGATACCCAGCCGCTTGCCGCCCTCGCGCATCATCTTGAGCTGCTGGTAGCCCGGATGGCGGTCGAAGCGGGTAAAGCGCTCGTCGACGCTGGTGGCGGCGGGCTTGGGGGCGGTGTCTCCCTCCGGCCGCTGCTGGCGGCGCTGGCGCGCCTCCTGGAGCAGGCGCTGCTTGAGGGCGTCGCGGGGCTGGCTCATGACTGGCCCCCCCGAGTCCCGCTGTCGTCCCGAGTCCCGCCGCCGTTCTGCAGGGCGTCGACGCCGTGCTGGGCGGCGAGACCGCTGAGCGCATCCTCGTCGCTGTCGGTCTCGGTGTCGTCGCCACGCAGCTTGAGCATCAGGTAGTCGCACAGCTTGGCCAGCGTGCCGGCCTCGCTGAGCACCATCACCGGCACCTGGATGCCGAGCCGGGCTTCCAGCGCGGTGACGAGCTCGACACCCATCAGCGAGTCGAAGCCCATGTCGTAGACGGACTTGTGGATATCGATCTTCTCCTCGTCGATCAGCAGGATCTTGGCGAGCTCCTTGCTGAGGACTTCTATCAGGGTCGTGTGGAGCGCTTCCGGTGACAGGCTGGCCAGCAGTTTCTGCAGGTCATCGTCTCCCTCCTGGCCGCCGTCGTCCTTGGCGGTGCGGGCGATCTCCCGGTAGCGCGGCGCCTCCGCCGTGGGCAGGAAGCGAGCCAGCGCCCGCCAGTCGAGCTCCAACACGCCGAGCGAGGCCACATCGGCCACCAGCATCCGTTCGAGTACCGCCAGCGCGTCGCTGGAGGTCAACGCCTGGCCGCCGAGACGCTCCTGCAGGCTGTCGCGGGTCTGGGTGTTGCGCGCCAGGAAGCCGACGTCCTCGATCGCGCCCCAGCGCACCACCGTGGCCGGGCGGCCGTTGGCGCGACGGTTGGCGGTGAACGCTTCCAGCCAGTGGTTGGCGGCCACGTAGCTGGCCTGGCCGGGGTTGCCGAACAGGGTGGTGGCCGAGGAGTAGACGACGAAGAAGTCGAGCGTGTCGTTCGCCGTCAGCGAGTCCAGGTGTCGGGCGCCCTCGAGCTTCGGCGCCATCGCCTGGCGGATGCGTGATTCGTCGAGATTGCGGATCAGGCCGTCGTCGATGACGGTGGCGGCATGCACGATGCCGCGGATCGGACCGAGGCCCTCACGCGCTTCGTCCAGGACCCGCTCGAGCGCCGCGATATCGGTCACGTCGCAGGCGCGGGCGGCGACCGTCGCGCCGAGCGCTTCCAGCCGTTCGATGCCGGCCTCGGCTTCCTCGGTGACGGCGCCGCGGCGGCTCAGCAGCAGCAGCCGGCGCGCGCCCTTGGCGGCCAGCCATTCGGCGGTGGCGAGGCCGAAGCCGCCGAGCCCGCCGGTCACCACGTAGGTACTCGCCGCATCCAGCGTCAGCGGAACGTCCCTGGCCGGCGCAGGTGCCATGGTCGGCGGTCGCTCGTAGGTGACGACGACCTTGCCGATCTGGCGCGCCTGCTGCATGTAGCGGAAGGCCTCGACCACGCGATCGCTGCCGAAGGCGATGTAGGGCAGCGGCGCCAGCGTGCCGTCGGCGAACAGGATCATCATCTCGCTGAACAGTTCGCCGGTGAGCTCGGGCAGTTCGCTCATCAGCTGGTCGGAGTCGACCCCGAAGTAGCTCAGGTTGTTGCGGAACGGGCGCAGGCCGACCTTGGTGTTCTCGTAGAAGTCGCGCTTGCCGAGTTCGACGAAGCGGCCGAACGGCTTGAGGACCCGCAGGTTCTGGTTGATCGCCTCGCCGGCCAGCGAATTGAGCACCACGTCGACACCGTCGATGCCGAGGCGCTGGCCGCTGCCGTCGTCTCCCGACGCCTGGCGTTCGGCCGCGTTGTCGTGGAGGATCTCCTCGGCGAAGGTCAGGCTGCGCGAGTCGTAGATGCGGTCGACGCCCATCAGGCGCAGGAAGTCCTTTTTCTCCGGCGAGCCGACGGTGGCGTAGATCTCCGCGCCCAGCCAGCGTCCGACCTGGATCGCGGCCAGGCCGACGCCGCCGGCCGCGCCATGGATCAGCAGCCGTTCGCCGGGCTGCACCCGGGCCAGGTGCTTGAGTGAGTAGTAGACGGTGAAGAAGGTCGTCGGGATCGTCGCCGCTGCGGCGTAGCCGATCTCGGCGGGGATCGGCGCCACCGCGTTGACGTCGGCGATCAGCCGGTCGCTGAAGCTCGCCGGGCCGAAGCCGACCACGGCATCGCCGGGGCGCAGCGAACCGTTCGGATCGCCGACGCTGACCACTTCCCCGGCGAACTCCAGGCCCAGCGTCGGTCCGGCGAAGCCGTTCTCGATCGCCTCGTCGGAGAGCAGGCCCAGCGCATACATCACATCGCGGAAGTTGAGACCGGTGGCCTTGACCGCGATCTCGACCTGGCCGGGCTGCGGCGCGGGCAGATCGTGGGGCTGCCAGCGCAGGTGACGCAGTTGCCCCGGCAGCTCGAAGCCCAGGCTGACGGCGCGATCGCGTTCGGGCTGCTCGCCGCCGGAGCGGGTGCCCGGCGCCGGTGCCAGGCCGAGGCGGGGAACCCAGCGCTGGCCGTCGGCGTCGAGCACGATCTCGGTCTCCGCATCCGGCACGCTGAGCTCGAACAGCAGCGCATCCAGCAGTTCGCTGGACAGCGAATCGCGGCTCGACAGCGGCAGATCCAGTAGCCGAACCTGGCGGCTACCGGCCTCGTTCTGCAGCGAACGGCCGAAGCCCCAAAGCGCTGCGTCTTCGGGCAGCTTGGACCGCTGCGCTGCGTCTTCGGGCAGCCCGGAGAGATCAGCCGACGTAGAACCGTTCGAGGCGGCTTCGGGCAGGGTAGAAAAATGCGCGCCCACGCCGAGCGTGAGCCACCACAGCGCGGCGTCGCTCTCCATCGACTCCAGCGTCTGCAGCCACTGGGCGGCCAGTACGCAGCGATCCTCGGCCGCGCTGGCCAGGCCGCGCAGGTCGACGATCTGGCTCGGGCGGAAGGACTCCAGCGCCAGCGGCAGCAGTTCGCCGGGCATCAGCTCGCTGCCGGCCAGATGGTGGACGGCCTGGCCCAGCGTCTCGAAGCGGGTGACGAGCTTCGAGGCCAGCCATTGGGCGCTGTCGTCGCTGATCACCAGCCACTGCTCGGCATCATGGGCCGAGTCGTCACGGGCGGTGTCGGGTTCCGTCTCCGCCGTGGCGGAAGTCAACGGTGCCTGGGCGGTCAGCAACTGCAGGCCGCCCTGGTCGTTCTCCAGCGTGTGACGTTCGAGTTGGCGGTAGCCGAGGGTCTCCAGCCGCTGGCGGGTCGTCTCGAGATCGGCGGGGCGCGAATCGTGCGTCATCGCCAGTGACAGGAACGACTGCCAGTCGGTGTCGCCCAGCGCCAGCAGCGCGATCTGGGCGTCGTCCGCCAGTTGTCCCGGCAACCACTGCAGCAGCCGGTCGATCTCGTCCTGGGTCCCGTCCAGCGTGACCAGCGCGACATTGGCACCGATCGCCGGAGTGGCGGCGTCGATCGTCAGCAGGTCGACCCTGGGATCGTGCTCCGCCAGGGATTCGGCTTCATTGAGGGCGCTGTCGCGCAGGGCGACGAAGCGGTACTCGGCGCGATCGCCGCGCAATCCGCCCATCAGCCGCTCGCCGAGCTGCGGGCGCAGCGCCGAGGCTTCGAGCATCACCAGCCGCTGGTGAGGCGGCAGCAGCTCGAGCGACATGGCGTACTGGGCCAGCCAGGTATCGGCCAGGGCGTGCCAGCCGCGCTCGCCGACGGCGGCCTGTACCAGGCGCGTCAGGCGGGGGGCGTCCAGGCCCAGCGTGGCGACGTCGAGACGCTCCTCGAGCCAGTCGGCCAGATGCAGGCCGAAACGGCCGATGCTGTGGGTCAGCGCGGCGTAGTCCGGGTAGTCCCGGATCAGCAGGTTCCAGACCGTGGCCGCGTCGATCTCCGGCGCTTCCTGCAGCTGCCAGCCGGCCGGCGTCTCGGTGACGATGCCGATGGCCAGCGCCAGCTCGACCAGCGCCTGGCGACGCTTTCGGACCTCGCTCGCGCCGGCATCGAAATGGCCCGCCAGCAGTTGTCCGTCGCTGTCGGCATGGCTGCGCAGTGCCTCGTCGACGAGCGCCGAGACCAGGGTCTCCAGCAGCGGTTCGACCTCGTCGCCGTAGCGGCTGCCGGTCACGCTGCGGTAGTTGTCGGTCAGTTGCGCCAGGGCCAGCTCGGCGGTGGCGTCGTCCAGCGGCAGCGCGGCCGCTTCACGCGGCGCCGGCACCAGGCGATGGTCGAGATAGCTGAGTCGATGCTGCACCGCGTGACGCAGGCGGGCGGCCTTGAAACGGGCGCCTTCGACCACCGCCACGGCATTGCCGGTGGCATCGAACAGCGCCACGTCGGCACACAGCGAGTGCGGTGCGCGGCTGGTCAGGCGCACTTCCATCCAGGCCGGTGGCGCGGCATCGACCTGCAGTTGCAGCCGTTCCAGGCGCACGGGCACGAAGGCCAGTCCGCCTGCCTTGGCGAGCTCGTCGGCCAGCAGCGGGATGAACAGCTGGAAGGCGCTGTCGAGGATGCCCGGCGCCAGCAGGCAGTCGCGCTGGTCCTCGGCGATGGCGGCGGGCAGATCGATGCGCCCCAGCGCCCGGTCGCCCTCGACCCAGACTTCGCTGATCGCCTGGAAGCCCGGCCCGTACTCGAGTCCGACATGAGCGGCCATGGCCAGATGCTGCTCCCGGGTGACGTCCGCCGGCCGGTCGGGCAGCGGCGTGCCGCGGCGGGTCAGCAGCAGGCCGCGGGTCTGGGCCGTGATCCGGGCCCGGGCGTTGAGCGTCCAGGCATCCTCGCTGGCCGGCTCGCGGGTCTTCATGGTCAGGGTGCCGTCGGCATCCTGGATCTCCAGTTGCAGCTTCTTGCCGTGGGCGGCGTCGAGCAGCAGCGGGCTGAGAATTTCCAGCGCCTCGATATCGAGCACCGGCGATGCCTTGGCGGCGGCCGCCGCGGCAAGGGCCAGTTCGGCAAAGCCAGCACCCGGGAATACGGTGGCGTCGCCGACGCGGTGATCGGCCAGCCAGGGCAGGCGGCGGGTATCGAGCTGGCTCTCCCACGCCATCCCCTGGCGTGCCAGGCGATACCCCAGCAGCGGGTGTTCGTAGTGGCGGCCCATCAGGCCCTGGGAGTCACCGGTGGCCTTGACCCAGTAGCGCTCGCGCTGCCACGGATAGCGCGGCAGGTCGACGAAACGACCGCTGACCGGGAACCACGCCTCGGCGGAGACGGCACCGCTGACCAGCAGCGCGGCGAGGCTGGCTTCCATGGCGGTGGCGCCGTCGTGATCGCGACTCAGCGTGCCGATGACGCTGCCGTTGACCGACTGGGCGGAGAAGGCGTCGCTCAGGTAGCGGCGCAGGATCGGCTGGGCGCCGATCTCGACGAAGGCGCGCGCCCCCGCTTCGATCAACGAATCGACCGCCGGTGCGAACTGCACCGGTTCGCGGATGTTGAGCCACCAGTACTCGGCGCCCAGTTCACGGCCGTCCAGCGGCTTGCCGGCCACGGTCGAGATGAACGGTATCCGGGAAGCGGAGGGCTTCAGGTGCGAGAGGGCGTCGATGACCTCCTGGCGGATCGGGTCCATGGCCGGACTGTGGAAGGCGTAGTCCAGCGCCAGGCGCTTGGCGAAGATCCGCTCGGCGGAAAGCGCCGCTTCCAGGCGTTCCAGCGCATCCGCGGGGCCGGCCAGGGTGACGCCCTTGGGGCCGTTGATGCCGGCGATCACGATCGCCGAGTGAGCGGGGTCTTCCAGCCAGCGCTGCATGGCTTCGGCGCCGAGGCCGACGGCGGTCATCTCGCCGCTGCCCCGGGTGCGGCCCTGGCCGGCACTGCGGTAGTAGATGACGCTGACGGCGTCGGCCAGGCTGAGCGCGCCGCAGGCCCAGGCCGCGGCGACTTCGCCCACGCTGTGGCCGGTGACGGCGGCGGGGCGCACGCCTTCGGATTCGAGCAGCCGGGTCACGCCGACCTGCAGTGCGAACAGCGCGGGCTGGGCGATCTCGGTGAGGGCCAGGCGATCGACCCCCTCCGCGGCCTCGTGCTGGTTGGTGCCATCGAGTTCGGCACGCAGCGAGAAGTCGGCGTGTTTCGCGAACAGGGCGTCGACCTCGTCGACGGCAGCGGCGAAGACCGGCGACTCCTGCAGCAGCGTGCGGCCCATCGCCGTCCACTGGCAACCGTTGCCGTCGTAGACGAACACCGGGCCGTAACCGGTATCGACGCGCTCGCCGAGGGCGGCGCCGGGCACGCTTTCGGCGGCGGCCAGCGCGTCCAGGCGGGTGATCGCGTCGGCGGCGTTGTCGCTCAGCAGCACCGCGGCGTGGGGATGCCGTTCGCGACGGAAGGCGAGGCTGTAGGCGGTGTCGTAGAGCGAGACGTCGCCGGCCGTGAGGTTGTCGCTGAGGCGTGCGGCGAACTCGCGCAGCGCTTCCGGGCTACGGGCACTCAGGCACAGCGGCAGGCGCCGCGCCGGTGCCTCGACGCGCTCGGCCGGGGGCGTTTCCGGCGGCGACTGCAGGATGACGTGGGCATTGGCGCCACCGAAGCCGAACGAGTTGATGCCGATGGTGAGTTGCCCCTCGGCCTTCAGCTTGCGCGGCTTGTCGACGATGTCGAGGTTCCAGCCCTTGAGGTCGATGCGCGGATTGACCTTGCGAATGCCGATGGTGGCGGGGACTTCGCGCTCGCGCAGCGCATAGAGCGCCTTGGCGAGACCGGCGATGCCGGAGGCGGTCTCCAGGTGGCCGAGGTTGCTCTTGACCGAGCCGATCGGCAGCGGCGTCCGGCGCTTCTGGCCGATCGCCGCGCCGATGGCGCGGGTCTCCAGCGGGTCACCGACGGCGGTACCGGTGCCGTGGGCCTCGAGATAGTCGAGGTCGTCCGGCGTCAGCCCGGCACGCGCCAGGGTCTGGGTCATCAGCGCGACCTGGGCGTCGGGATTGGGGACCGTCAGGCCCTTCTTGAAACCGTCGGTGTTGACGCCGCTGCCGGCGACCACGGCCAGAATGCGATCGCCATCCTCGAGCGCCTTGTCGTAATCCTTGAGCAGGAAGACCCCGCCGCCCTCGGAGCGCACGTAGCCGTCGCCGGACTCGTCGAACACCTGGCAGCGTCCGGTGGGCGAGAGCATGCTCGCCTTGGAGAAGATGATGAAGCCGAACGGATGCAGGTGCAGGCTGATGCCGCCGGCCAGCGCGATCTCGGTCTCGCCGCTGCGGATCGACTGGCACGCCTGGTGGAAGGCCACCAGCGAGGAGGAGCAGGCGGTATCCATCGACATGCTCGGGCCGTGCAGGTCGAACACGTAGGAGATGCGGTTCGAGGCGATGCTCGAGGTGTTGCCGGTCGCCGTCGAGGTGTCGATCGCCGACATGTCGTCGGCCATGCGGTAGGAGTAGTCGAGGCTGGCGATGCCGAGGAACACGCCGCACTGGCTGCCGCGCAGTGTCTGCGCGGGAATGCCGGCGTCCTCCATGGCTTCCCAGGTCATCTCCAGCAGGATCCGCTGCTGCGGATCCATCTGGGCGGCTTCCCGCGGCGAGATGCCGAAGAAACCGGCGTCGAAGCCGGAGATGTCGCCGAGGCTGCCGGCGGCGAAGGTGTAGCTGGTGCCGGGGTGCTGCTTGTCCGGGTGGCGATAGGCTTCCAGGCCCCAACGGTCGTCTGCGACCGTGGTGACGAGGTCTTCGCCGGTCTTGAGCGCTTGCCAGAAACGTTGTGATGTCGGAGCGCTCGGGAACCGGTGAGCCGCGCCGATGATGGCAACGCGTTTGGTCATTGGGACTCCTTGCTTCGTAGCACTGGCTACGCCTTTCTCAATTCGCACCGCGCTTTCCAGCGTGGTCGATAATCCTGTCGTAGATTGTTGTTCCCAGCTTATCGGCTGGGAGCGTCATCCGCACGTTATCCCCCGAACGGGGCGCGGTCCGCCAGATGAAATAGTTCGTGAAACCATCCGGCTCGCCGTGCCGTGCGTAGACTTTCGGCATGATCGGCACGTGATCTCCGTAAAAGCCCAGAATGCCCGGCCGTCCGCCCTGGTCAAGAGAGTCCCTGAGTCGTTCCAGCATACTATCGGTGTTGCGTAGATGCCTCAGGTAAACCGTCAGCTCTTCGCAACCGTCGGTAACGCCGCCCTCGACCCAGCGCTCGGCGACGCTCGGGTCCGCCGTCTCCAGGTGGAGCGGGCCGTGATTCTCCATGCTGATCACGAAAATGAACAGCGGTTTCTCGTCGGCCGCCGCCAGCCGCTTTTGCACCCGCTCCGCCAGCGCGAGATCGCCGGTGTACTGGCCGTCGCGCTCGGCGATGTCGAAGTCGGCGATGTCCACGAAGGTATCGAAGCCCAGGTTGGGGTAGACCCTGTCGCGCAGGTAGAAGCTGGCGGGATAGGGGTGGATGCAGACCGTCCGGTAGCCCAGGCGCTTGAGTGCGCCGGCCAGGTTGTTGACCGGCAGCGTCGACAGCTGGTGGTAGGGGTTGAAGCGATGCACGCCGAGACGGGACGGCGTGAATCCGGTCAGTACCGCGCACTCCGTGCGCACGGTGTTGGCGCCCCAGGCAGGCACCTCGAAACGGCCGGCCTGCAGCGCTTCGGCCACCAGCGCGTCGTAGCTGCCGAGCAGCTCGCGGCGAATGGCCGGATGCCAGTCGCGGGGGTCGAAGAACGACTCGCTCTGGACCAGCACCACGTTCGGCAGCGTGGCGGGGTCGATCTCCTCCGGTTCGAGACCGGCGGGCGGGGCGAAGGCGCCGTCGTTGTCCTGGCGGTCGATGGGCAGCCGGGTCAGGCGGCCGTAGGCCCATAGATAAGGGTAGAGGCCGAGCCGGACCAGGTCGTCGTTGGGCTCCAGCGTACAGGCGGGTAGCCGGGGCAACTGCCAGGCCAGCACCGCCGTGGCGGCGGCGACCAGCACCAGCGTGCCCAGCAGCGACCACGGCGCGTCGGCATGGCCGTAGAGCGAGGGCTCCAGCCAGAAGCCGATGGCGATGGCGATGGCGCCGGCCAGGCTGGCGGCGATGGTCAGGCCGATGCCGAAGAACGGGATATAGAGCCGGGGGTGGCGAACCGCGTCGACGAAGTATTCGAAGTCCTGGCACAGGAAGGGCTCGCGCAGCGAGGTCGACTTGGTGTTGTTGACCTGGATGATCACCATCTGCAGCGAGGCGGCGATCACCAGCGCGAACCAGGGGCGCTGCACCACCAGCAGCCAGAACGCGAAATGGAGGGTGGCGGAAGCCAGATGAACGGCCATCGCCGCCGGCGGCCGTTGCCATAGCGGCTGGGGACGCGGCTTGAGCAGCAGTTCGAACAGGCTGGTGACGACCAGCGAGACCAGCGTGGCCCAGAACCCGTTCCAGAATCCATGAGTCATCGCTGCGCTCCGTCGCCATGGCCGGGGTCATAGCCGAACCCTTTGAGCAGGCGTTGCGATATCGCGGCCGGCAGTACCGCCAGCCACCAGCAGCCGAAGTCGAGCGGAAAGGGAAAGCTGATCCGGGCGCGGTTGCGCTCGATGCCGCGGGCGATGACCCGGGCGGCGCGCTCGGGTTGCCACAGGAATGGCTTGGGCCCGGGCATCTCGTGGCACATCTTCGAACTGACGTAGCCCGGCATGACCACGGTGACGCCGACGCCGCGGGAAGCCAGCCAGCCGCGCAGCGCTTCGCCGTAGGCCTTGACCCCGGCCTTGCTGGCGCTGTAGCTGGGCGTCACCGGCAGGCCGTGATAGG
This sequence comes from uncultured Salinicola sp., assembly GCF_937921195.1. Taxonomy (NCBI): domain Bacteria; kingdom Pseudomonadati; phylum Pseudomonadota; class Gammaproteobacteria; order Oceanospirillales; family Halomonadaceae; genus Salinicola; species uncultured Salinicola sp. The sequence continues at coordinate 15,209 of NZ_CALFQK010000210.1, read as the reverse complement.
CGGCAAGCGAGCTCATCAGTACCAGTTGGCCGTGACCCGCCGCGCGCATGCGCTTGCCGAGGAAGTTGCCCATTGCCATCGGTACGCGCAGGTTGATGTCGAGCAGGCGGCTGGCGTCCTCCCACGCTTCGCCGCTGGCGTCTTCGCCGATGTCGATGTTCATGCCGGCGTTGACGATGACGATGTCCGGCGGCGCGGGGGTGCACAGCGAATCCAGCCACGCGAACAGGGCGTCGTCGTCGCCCAGGTCGACCTGGCTGTATTCGACGTCGGCGCCGGATTCGCGACAGGCGGCCGTCACCGACTCGAGCACCTCGCGCTGGCGGCCGTGCAGCACCAGCCGGTTGCCGGGCCTGGCGTAGACGGCGGCCAGTGCCTGTCCGATGGCTCCGGTGGCGCCGGTAATGACGATTCGGGTCATGACGCGATCTCATCCATGAGTTGTTGCAGCGGCGAGCGATCCCGCTGCAGCGCCTGAAGGGCGTTTTCCGAGGCTAGCTCGATCCCGGGGCGGCAGTAAAATCCGCCGTTGATCTGGACCGTCTGGGCAACGGTTCGTCGATAGGCCCGGAACAGTTCCGCTTCCGGGGCGGGCGTATTGTGCCAGAAATCGTCCAGCGTGCCTTGATGGGTCAGGCCCGCCATGTCGTAGATCGGCGAGGCCAGCGTGTGGGTCGGGCAGCCGAAGCCCAGCGAGACGTTGCCGGCGGTGCTGTTGACCGTGACCAGGCCGCTGGCGTGCTTGAGCAGCGCCTCGAGGCTCCCCCCTTCGAGATAGACCAGGCGGTCGCCCAGGTCGTACTCGTGGGTCAGCACCTTGATCAGCCGCGCGTACTGGGCCAGGCCCATGTCGAGCGGGTGGTTCTTGATCACCAGCAGCGCATCCCGCGGGGCGTGGTAGGCGAAGGACGCGGCCACCTTCCCGATCACCTCCTGCATGTTCTTGTAGTCCGAGTGGTAGCGGATCTGGGCATCGCTCTTCAGTTGCAGCGGCAGCAGATAGAACGGACGCCCCGAACCCATCAGCGCTTCGATGCGCTCCTTGTCCCGGCGTTTCAGGTAGGGCATGCGAATCTTGCGTAGCACGAAGCCGGCGTACTCCACGGGAGCGGTGACCAGGGCGTGGTTGCGATAGTGGGGGTGCAGGAACGGGTTGGCGACGCCAGCCAGATGGTAGAGCACGTCGTGGCGCGCGCGCATGTGGAACTGGTTGGGAAAGGCCTGGGGGCGACCGGCGCTGGGCAGGCGCTCGCCGGCGGCGCGATACCAGTCGGGATCCCGGGGCAGCAGCGAGTGGGCATTCACGCCCTCGCGCTCCAGCGTCACCCAGAAGGGGCGAAAGTAGCCCTCCTCGAACACGTGGTTGCGGATGCCGCGACGACGGGCTGCCAGAATGGCGCGCCGATGAACCGGACGGCGGTCGCCGAACACGATCTGGTCGGTGATCTCGTGGCGGTCCCAGATGCCGGAGAGGTACTCGGGGATGTCCTTGGCCTGGCCGCGGTAGGCGTAGGTGCTTTTCTGCCGCCAGTAGACGCTGTCGCCGACGGTGAAGTTGACCTTGATGACCGTGTGTCCGGCCTCGCGCAGCCGCGCGCCCAGCCGGTCGAAAAAAGGTGAGCAGACACCCTGTAACAGAAGAAAGTGTTTGCGTGTCGTGCTCAAGTCATTGCCTTTTGGAGAACAGATTGCGGTATAGCCGGTAGAGGCGAACTCGGAGCGGCAATCCCGATCGCCGGTCACGCTGCTGCTGCATCAACTCGACCGCGGTGTCGGCGTTGCAGAACTCGCCGGTGACCGGGTCGACGTAGGTCGGATACAGCAGCAGGGCGCCTGCGATCAGGGCATCGAGGGTTAGCTGTCGCTGACGCCGCGGGGAGGATAACCGATCGCGGGTCAGTCCCCAACCGGCATAGAAAGGCAGGCCGTAGGTATGCACCTCCACGCCGCGCATCAGGCCCTCGAAGCCGGTCAGCGAGCACATGGTATGAATCTCGTCGGCCAGCTCGATCAGGTCGATGATGTCGCAGTCGACCAGCTCGAGGTCGTAGAGCCCCCGCGCCGTCTTGTCGAGCAGACCGACCCGGGCGCCCGAGACCACGTCGGGGTGCGGCTTGTAGATGACGAAGGCGTCGGGCCGGTTGTGCCTGACGGCCTCGAGCAGCGCCTGGTTGGTCTTGATCTCGGGGGAGCCGTAGGCGATCGAGGCGTCGCTCTCGACCTGGCCGGGCACCAGCACGACCGGCCGTGAACCGATCGCGTCCACCGGCAGCGAGGGCCGCGTCTTGCCCTGCACGTTGTACTTCGAGAGTTTGAGTTCGGTGAGACGCTGGCGCAGGCGCTCGGCACGCGCCAGCAGAGCCGGTTCGAACTCCGTCTCGGCGAGCAGTCGTTCCAGGTCGCTTTCGCGGGCGGCGTCGTAATAGAGACCGCGGGAGTCGAAGGCCAGCGACAGCGGCCGGATCAGATCGACCCCCAGCCCGACCGAGCGCACGAAGCCATCCTCCATCCGCCACAGCGCGAGTCCGTGCTGGCGGCACAGCGCCTTGATCGAGTCGGTCGCCTTTTGTCCCCACACCACCAGGCTGTCGCGATCTTCGAGTTCGTGGGGTTGCGGGTGGTCGTCCTGGATGAAGCGCACGCTGGAGGCCGGGCCGAGGAAATCGGTGATGAAGGCACGCTTCCAGCTGGAGAATCCGACGGCCAGCCACCGTCCCGCCAGGCGATCCCGCTGGCGCTTCTGGTCGGCGATCAGGTCGATGGTCGCCTCGAGGGTCGAGACCTTCCCGGTGTAGGGATTGGCGTAGCGGCAGTAGCGCAGGTAGGCCGCGGCGAACAGTTCCAGCAGCGTGCGTTGGCGCTGGCGGCGCTCGCAGCGCAGCGCGTCCCGGGTCAGACCCCAGCCGGCATAGAACGGCATGCCGAAGCAGTGCACCGGCTTCTCCGCCATCAACGCCTCGAATCCCAGCTGGCTGGTGACCACGTAGACCGCGTCGGCGGCATCGATCAGCGCCCACGGATTGATGTCGTCACCGATCAGCCGGCAGCGCGGATGCGCCGAGGCCCGGGTCAGGTAGCCCTGCTTGCGCCCGGCGATGACGTCGGGATGGGTCTTGATCAGGATCTCGGCATCGGGGTGGTCGTCGATCGCGCTCTCCAGCATGCGCTGGAACGAGCCGGCGTCGGCCATGCCATGGGTAATCGAGGCGTCGTCGCGGGTCTGGTCGATGACCAGCACGCGCGAGCGGTCGGCGGCGGGCAGCGGCCGGTCCGGGGCGTGGTTGTACTTCGACAGCCGCAGTCGACGCAGGCGCTGCATGGCGTGGTCGGCGCGTGCCAGCTCGTCCGGGCCGAAGGTCGCTTCGGCGAGCAGCGTCTCCAGGTCCGAAGGGCGGGTCGCATCGTAGTAGATGCCGCTGTAGTCCACGACCAGGCTATGAGGCTGGGAGTAGTTGACGCCCAACCCCAGCGAACGCAGGAACCCATCCTCGATGGCGATGTAGGGCAGGCCCCGGCGCGTGGCCAGACGACGCGCCTGTTTCGACGTCGGCTTCAGGCCCCAGCCGAGAATGGCGTCGACGGGCTGGCGGCTGCCGGGCTTGAGGCGAACCTGGCGCGAGTACTCCGGCAGCAGACAGCGGATGATGTTCCAGCGGGCCAGGCCCTTGGAGAGATAGCCGGCCACGCGCTGGGAGGACGGTCGCAGGACTGTCGAATCGTTATGCATGGGTCACAGAAAGCGGGTGCGGTCCGTCGGGGAAATGTCGTGTCACTGCCTTGGGCGCTTGCCCGACGCAACCGATCCGAGTCCGGAGCGCGAGGCAATCTGACGCGCAGTGTAACGCAAAGCGCGGCGCGAGGGCGCTTTTCGGCTGTGTCGAATTGCTAAGCGCCGGGATTTTTCGTAATCGGGGGAGGGTGGCGAATATGGCAAATGTAAACAAACTTTTCTGCGGGAAAACTCGATGAATGAGGTATTAACAAAATCAGACTTTCGGTTTTTCGTCCGAGGTATTTAATTCAGATTTTTTTGCGTCGGGAAAAGAGGCTGGCGATCTTTGTCGAGTTCAGGAACTTAAAAAGTTTTCGCAATGGGAATGAAATGATGAATATCGGAATCGGTCTGATTGACGCTGTTTTTCGATTAATTCCATTTAAAAACAAAATCTTGCCATTGGTATTAGAGGCTCACATTTTGGTGTGACTTCCTGTTTTGTAACTTTATTTAGCAGCCTTTCTAAAACCCGGTTCTGACCTTTACACGACTTTACCTGTCGAGTTTTGAAGGTTTGACTCGGAGCCCGTTGTTGATCGAAAAAGAGTCTCGAAAACAATAAATGGGAACGGCGTTGAAGAGGCCTTCGGTCGATTTCATCCGTTTGAAACCTTTTGTTTCGTTACTCTCGATCGGGTGCACGGGAACGTTATGCGCGAACTGACAGTCACGGCTCACACTCACCTCAAGCAGCTCGAGGCGGAGTCGATTCAGATCATTCGGGAGGTGGCCGCGGAGTTCCGCAATCCGGTGATGCTCTACTCGATCGGCAAGGACTCCTCGGTGATGCTGCATCTGGCGCGGAAGGCGTTCTACCCCGGAACGCCCCCATTCCCCCTGTTGCACGTCAACACCACCTGGAAGTTTCGCGAGATGATCGCGTTTCGCGATCGCACCGCGGCCCAGGTCGGCATGGAGCTGATCGAGCACGTCAACGAGGAGGGGCGGGCTGCGGGCACCAACCCTTTCGACCACGGCAGCGCCAAGTACACCGACGTCATGAAGACCCAGGCGCTCAAGCAGGCGCTGGACAAGCATGGCTTCGACGCGGCGTTCGGTGGCGCACGCCGGGATGAAGAGGCTTCCCGCGCCAAGGAGCGCGTCTACTCGTTCCGGGACCGGCATCACCGCTGGGACCCCAAGCGGCAACGGCCGGAGCTGTGGAGTCTCTACAACGGCAAGGTCAACAAGGGCGAGTCGATCCGCGTCTTCCCGCTCTCCAACTGGACCGAGCTGGACATCTGGCAGTACATCCATCTCGAGTCGATCGCCATCGTGCCGCTCTACTACGCGGCTCCGCGACCGACCGTGCTCCGTTCGGGCCTGCTGCTGATGGTGGACGACGAGCGACTGCCGCTGGCGGCCGGCGAAGTGCCCCAGGAGCGCTGGGTGCGCTTCCGCACCCTGGGATGCTACCCGCTGACCGGCGCCATCGAGTCCCGCGCCACCACCTTGCCCGCCATCATCCAGGAGATGTTGCTGACTCGCACCAGCGAGCGCTTCGGACGTGCCATCGATCACGATGGCGCCGGCTCGATGGAGAAGAAGAAGCGCGAGGGGTACTTCTGATGCCCCTTCAGACAGTGCGAATCGCCGACGATGTCGAACGTCATCTCAACACGCACGAGGGGAAGGGCCTGCTGCGACTGCTGACCTGTGGCAGTGTCGACGACGGCAAGTCGACCCTGATAGGCCGGTTGCTGCATGACGCCAGGACGATCTACGAGGATCAGCTGGCGGCGGTGGTGCGCGACTCCAGGCTGAGCGGCAGCCAGGGTAGCCAGGTGGACCTGGCACTGCTGGTCGACGGTCTGCAGTCGGAGCGGGAGCAGGGCATCACCATCGATGTCGCCTACCGCTTCTTCTCCACCGACAAGCGCAAGTTCATCATCGCCGACACGCCGGGCCACGAGCAGTACACCCGCAACATGGCCACCGGCGCCTCCACCGCGGATCTGGCGATCATCCTGATCGACGCGCGCTACGGGGTGCAGCTGCAGACCCGGCGGCACAGCTTCATCTGCGACCTGCTCGGGATCCGTCACTTCGTGATCGCGATCAACAAGATGGACCTGGTGGGCTATTCCGAAGCCCGGTTCCAGGAGATCGTCGCGGATTATCGCGACTTCGCCGACAGGTTGAACGTCAGCGACGTACGCTTCCTGCCCATCTCCGCGTTGAACGGCGCCAATGTCGTCAACCCCGGTGGCGACGACATGCGCTGGTACGAGGGCGCCCCGTTGCTGGCGCAGCTCGAGCAGATCGAGATCCTGTCGGCGCCGAGCCTCCATGAACTGCGGTTTCCGGTGCAGTACGTCAACCGGCCCAATCTCAATTTCCGGGGCTACAGCGGCACGCTGGCCGCCGGGGCGGTCGAGGTGGGAACCGAGATCCGGGTGGAGCCCTCCGGCAAGCGTTCGACCGTTGCGCGTATCGTCACCAACGACGGTGACCTGAGCGTTGCCTATTCCGGCCAGTCGGTGACGCTCACGCTCCGGGACGAGCTCGACATCTCCCGTGGCGACATGCTGGTGGCGGCGAACAGCGCCATCGAGCCCAGTTCCGTGTTTACCGCCGACGTGGTGTGGATGCACGAGACGCCGCTGTCGCCGGGCCAGGAGTACGAGTTCAAGGCCGGTACCCGGGTCGTCTCCGGCCGGGTGACGCGAATCGTCTATCAGGTCGACGTCAATACCCTGGCGCGCAGTGCCACCGACGCGCTGCCCCTCAACGGCATCGCCCGGTGCCAGATCGAGGTGACCCAGCCGCTGGTGCTGGACAGTTACCAGCGCTCTCCCGAAACCGGCAGTTTCATCTTCATCGACAAGCTGAGCAACCTGACCGTGGGCGCCGGCATGGTCGTCGACGCGCTGAATGTCGGCCACGTCGTCTGGCACGACATGGCCGTCGACAAGCGCCGTCGCGCCGAACGCAATCGCCAGAAGCCGAGCATCATCTGGTTCACGGGGCTCTCCGGCGCAGGCAAGTCCACCGTGGCGGATGCTCTCGAGCGACAGCTCTTCGGCATGGGCTACAACACCTACCTGCTGGACGGGGACAACGTTCGCCATGGCCTGTGTCGCGATCTCGGCTTCAGCGACCTGGATCGCCAGGAGAACATCCGCCGGGTCGGCGAGGTGGCGAAGCTGATGGTCGATGTGGGCGTGATCACCCTGGTCTCGTTCATCTCGCCGTTTCGCAACGATCGCCAGATCGTCCGCAACATGGTCGAGGCCGACGAGTTCATCGAGGTCTACGTCAACACGCCGCTCTGGGTATGCGAAAAGCGCGATCCCAAGGGCCTTTATCGCAAGGCTCGCAACGGCGAAATCCAGCAGTTCACCGGTATCAACTCTCCGTACGAGGCCCCGGAATCGCCGGAGGTCGTGATCGACACGTCCGCCCATGATCTCGAGGAGACCGTGGGCCAACTCATCGCCGCCCTGCGGCGTCACCGGATCATCTGACAACTTTTGGATCGGGTCGTCGGGCCGCATGCGGACCCAACGGCAACGAAAAACAGGCAAGGCTCTCGGCGATAACGCGCGGGAAAGCGAGGGAAGGGTGGGCACGATGAAAAACGAAATCAGGAAATGCGGAGGGGGCAGTGGCATCTCCCGGTGGCTGGCGCTGGCGCTGATGCTGGCGGCCATGTCGGGATGTGCGACCTCGTCCCAACAACGCCTCGACGATGCGGCCGTGATGCCGATGAACGATGCCACGCCGATCACCGGCCCGCTGGCGACGTTTCTCGATGGGGCCGCGACCGGCAGCGTCACGACGCTGGCGACGACGCCCTGGGGAGCGAACGTCTCCGTTCACGCCCGAGAGCGTTACTTCTCGGCCAGCGGGCGGCGCTGCATTCGTCTCGATGTGGCCCGCAACGTCGCGCCGGCGGGCGTTCCGGTGGGGGAAGTGAGCTGCCTGGTGCCGGGAAAAGGCTGGTACGCGCAGCGTCTGGTGACGGAAATCATTCGTTGAACCGCGCCCGGGTCAACCCTGGACGCCATCTCGACGAAGCCGTCTAAACCCGTCGTTCCCCATGCCGGAACGACCTGGTCGCCACCGAATTGAGAAGTGCCTTCAAAGGCATTTTGCCGGTGCTCTCATGAGCGAAACCCGGCACTCGATGGCCTGAAAAATACGTGAGGGAAGGGAACCATCATGAAGCGGTTATCAGTGATTTTCCGGGCCATGTGCCTGGTGGCGGTAGCGTGCCTGAACGCCAACTTTGCTCACGCCCAGGACATCGGACTGAGCAGCGGTGGCCTGCTGGGCAGCGATCAACAGGCCCAGGCGATGACGTCGCAGTCCGACGAGGCCAATCCGAGCGATACACCGCCGCGGGCGGATTGGGATAGCGGCACCTACGGGCCGGTGGATCCCCGGGCCCAGGCCATGGTCGATCCCGACACCTTGCCGCCGTTCGGCGAGAACCTGTTCACGGGTGGCTTCCGCGGCATGATGGCCGACGGTCTCAACCCGGAGTACCTGATCAAGCCGGGCGACCAGATCACGATCCGGGTCTGGGGCGGGGTCGAGATCGACCGCGTGCTGGCCGTGGATGCCCAGGGCAATATCTTCCTGCCGCGCATCGGGCCGCTGCAGGTCCAGGGGATCTCCAACGCCCAGCTCAATTCCCGGGTACGCGGCGCGATCCAGTCGGTCTATCCGGAGAACGTCAGCGTCTACACCAATCTCCAGGGCGTGCAGCCGGTGGGCGTCTTCGTCACCGGCTACGTCATGAATCCGGGGCGCTACTCCGGGACGCCCAACGACTCGGTGCTCTACTTCCTCGACCAGGCGGGCGGCATCGACCAGGCGCTCGGCAGCTATCGCCAGGTGGTGATCAAGCGTGGCAACCAGGTGATCAATGTCGTCGATCTCTACCACTTCCTGATCGACGGCGATATCGCCCGGCCGCAGTTCCGGGATGGCGACACCATCGTGGTCGAGGAGCGCGGGCCCGCCATCAGCGTCGTCGGCGACGTCCAGAAGAACTACCGCTACGAACTGGTCGGCGAGGCGCTGACCGGGCAGGACGTGATCAACCTGGCCCGTCTCAAGTCCGGCGTCTCCCATGTGCTGCTGCGCGGCAGCCGCCCGTCGGGGCCGATCTCGCGCTACCTGCCGCTGGCGGAGTTCCGCGGCGCCGAGGTACGCCGCGGCGATGAGGTGCTGTTCAGCGCCGACCAGCGCGACGAGACCATCGTGGTTCAGGTCGAGGGCAGCTACTACGGGCCCTCGCGCTACGCCTTGCCCCGGGATGCCCGACTGGGCGAGTTCCTCAACGCGGTCAGCGTGCCCCAGGGCATGACCAGCTACCAGGACGTCTCCATCCGCCGGATCAGCGTGGCCGAGCAGCAGGCGTCGTCGTTGAAGGACAGCCTGCGACGGCTGGAGACGACCTACCTCGGCTATCCGGCCCGCACGGCCAAGGAGGGCGAGATCCAGGTTCGTCAGGCGGAGTTGATCGAACGGTTCGTGCAGAAGGCCTCCCAGGTCAAGCCGACCGGCCGCCTGGTGGTCGCGAGGGACGGCAACGTCGCCGATATCCGGCTGCAGGACGGCGATATCGTCACCATCCCCGAGAACACCGACTCCATCCTGCTGAGCGGCGAGGTCATCATCCCCCAGGCGATGGTCTACACCCAGGGCATGAGCGCGCTGGACTACATCCAGCAGGCCGGCGGCTTCACGCCCAGGGCCGACGAAGACCAGGTGCTGGTGGTACATCGCAACGGTGCGGTCCTCCATGCCGACCAGACCCGGATGCGCGCCGGCGACGAGATCATCGTGCTGCCCGCCGCGCCGACCAGCAACATCGAGCTGGCTTCCGCGATCACCCAGATCCTGTTCCAGGTCGCCGTGGCGACTCGCGTGGCGCTCGACCTGTGAGCGCCCCCGACCGCCGGTTCGTTGGCCTGATGCGCTCGCCGCGCGCGTACTCCCGAGGGTAATCCGCCATGGCTATGGATGTTTCACGACCGGATTCATCGCAACCGGGCTTTTCCCAACCTGACTTTGCAAGGTCGCCCCGAGGGGGCTCCCGCTCTTCGTGGCGAGTGGCCAGAAGCGTCTGGTTCGCCATGTTCATGCGCGAGACGATCTCCCGCACCATGGCCGACCGCATGGGCTGGTTCTGGATGATCTTCGAACCCCTGGCGATCATCGGCGTGATGGTCTCGGTTCGCGGGCTGTTCATGTCCGGCCGGCACATCGCCGGCGCCGACTACGTCGCCTGGATGGTGGTGGGGCTGATGGGCTTCATGCTGTTCCGCGAGAACATGATGCGCTCCATCGGCGCGATCGAGGCCAATCGTGGCCTGTTCGCCTACCGCCAGGTCAAGCCGGTGGACCCGGTGCTGGTGCGCTGCTTTCTCGAAGGCATGCTCAAGTCGCTGATCTTCATCCTGTTCATCACGATAGGCAGCCTGCTCAAGTTCGAGCTGATGCCGGATTACCCGTTCGGCGCGATGATGGACTGGATGTCGCTGTGGGCGCTGGGCTGGGGGACCGGCCTGACGCTATCGGTGCTCGCCGATCTGGTGCCGGAGATCGGCAAGGTGGCCCGGATCCTCAACCTGCCGCTGCTGCTGCTCTCTGGCGTCATCTTCCCGGTGCTCTACGTGCCGCACCAGTACCGGGAATACCTGCTGATGAACCCGATCGTGCACGGCCTGGAGAGCATGCGGATGAACTTCTTCAGTGGCTACCACACGATCGACGGCATCGACATGACCTACCTGTGGTTCTGGGCGCTGGCGCTGATCTCGCTGGGGCTGATCCTTCACACGCGCTTTCGCGATCAACTGAAAGCGCACTGATTTTTCAGACACCGTGAGAGGACGGACCCCATGATCGAGATTCGCAATCTCTACAAGCGCTACCACAACCACCATGGCAGCCAGTGGGTGCTCAAGGACATCAACCTGACTATTCCCACTGGGGTCAGTGTCGGTCTGCTGGGTCGCAACGGTGCCGGGAAGTCCACCCTGCTGAGACTGATCGGGGGCATGGATTCGCCGGATCGCGGCGACATCGTCCGCAACAGCCGCGTCTCCTGGCCGATCGGCCTGGCGGGTGGCTTCCAGGGCTCCATGACCGGTCGCCAGAACGTCAAGTTCGTGGCCCGGATCCATGGCGCCGATGAGGAGATCGAACGGGTGGTGCGGGAGGTCGAGGCCTTCGCCGAGATCGGCGACGCCTTCGACGAACCGGTCAAGACCTACTCGTCGGGGATGCGCTCGCGGCTGGCGTTCGGCCTGTCGCTGGCATTCGACTTCGATGTCTATCTGTCCGACGAGGCGACCGCCGTTGGCGATCGCGCTTTCAAGGCCAAGGCCAAGGAGGCGTTCAAGGCGCGAGTCGGCAAGGCCAGCCTGATCATGGTCTCCCACGGCGAGGGTGTCCTGCGCGAGTTCTGCGAGGCCGGCATCGTGCTGGAGAAGGGCCAGGCGCGGTGGTACGACGATATCGAGGAAGCCATCGGCGCCTACCACCAGGCGACCGATGGCAGGAAGGTCGAGCCACCCAAGATCCCCACCTCGCTCTCCGAAGCGAAGCAGCAGTTGATGCAGGCGAATCTCGAGTTCGAGCAGGTTCGCCTCGAATACCAGATAGCCAGTGACGACCCCGCCCGCAACAACCCCGACGATGCGCTGCGCTGGCGCATGGAGGAGTCCCGCGAGCGGATGCACGAGGCGCGCCGTTACGTTCAGCAGTTCCAGTCGCAGGCGAAAGCCAAGCCTCGTAAACGAACGACAAAGACTACGAAAAAGACAGGTCGGCCATGAACAACTCATCGTCTATCAACAAGAAGTCCCGCTTGCGCAAGTCGCTTCACTGGATCGTCTGCCTGGTCGCGATCGTGATGGTATCGCTCTACTGGGCACTGTGGGCGACCGATCGCTATGTCTCCCACGCCAACGTGGTTCTCGAGAGCCCGCAGCTCGCGGCGCCGACCCTGAGCGTGAGTTCGCTGCTGAGCGGCGGCGCCACCAGCAATCTCGCGGACATGCTGCTGCTGCGCGACTACATGCGCTCGGTGGACATGTTGAAGCTGCTCATCGAGGAGGCGGATTTCCGCAATCACTACGCCAACTCCGGCGCCGATGTCTTCAGCGCGCTGGGCGACGAGAACGCACCGCTGGAGGAGCTGCACGACTACTTCCTGTCGCGGATCTCGGTGGAGCTGGACGACTACGCCGGCGTGCTGCGGGTCGATGTCGAAGCCTTCACCCCCGAGGAAGCCAACAAGATCGCGCAGCTGCTGCTGGACGAGGGCGAGCGGCACATGAACCTGATGGGCCAGCGCCTGGCCGAGGAGCAGGTGCGCTTTCTCGAGCAGCAGGTGACGTTGCTGGAAGAGAAGTTCCAGCAGACGCGGGACGCGCTGCTCGACTACCAGAACGCCAACGGACTGGTCTCGCCGACGGGCACGGTGGAGAGCCTCAGTTCGGTGGTGTCCGGCCTGGAAGGCCAGCTCGCCATCGCCAAGGCGCGCAAGAGCGCACTGGCCAGCTACCAGAGCGTGCGTTCGCCGGAGATCGTGCGCATCAACAGCGAGATCAAGGCGCTGACCGATCAGATCACCCAGGAGCAGGCTCGACTGGCCAGGCAGTCCGGCAACGCGCTCAACAGCATCTCCTCGGAGTACCAGACCCTGATGCTGCGGGCGCAGTTCGCCCAGGACAGCTACTCCGGGGCGCTGGGCGCGCTCGAGAACACGCGGATCGAGGCGGCGCGCAAGCTGAAGCAGGTCTCCGTGCTCCAGACGCCGACGATGCCGGAATACCCCGAACAGCCCGAGCGCCTCTACAACTCGGTGGTGTTCGCGGTCATCGCGCTGTTCATCACGTTGATCCTCAACATGCTGATCCTGATCGTGAAGGATCACCGCGACTGACCGGACCGGCGTGGCCGGGGCCGGCTGTCGCCGCGACCCCGGCCAGCGCCGCCCAAGGAAAGACAACGACCAACCATGGATCGCACGACCGATCCCACCAGCGCTGCCTGAACCATCGACCGGCGATGCACCGGCATTCGTCAGGCAGGGCGCAATAGGCTCGAGAGGGGAATCACCATGAGCATGACATTTCTGGTAACGGGTGGCGCCGGTTTCATCGGCTCGGCAGTGGTGCGCGAACTGATCGAGCACACGCCGCATCGCGTCATCAACATCGACAAGCTGACCTATGCCGGCAACCCGGAGTCGCTGGCACGGGTCGACAGCGACGAACGCTACGAGTTTCGCCTCGCCGACATCTGCGACAGCGCGGCCATGGCCCGGATCTTCAACGAGTACCGGCCGGACGTGGTGATGCACCTGGCGGCGGAGAGCCACGTGGATCGCTCCATCGACGGGCCGGCCGACTTCATCGAGACCAACATCGTGGGGACCTACGTGCTGCTGGAGGCGGCGCGGGGCTACTGGAAAGGGCTGCAGGAGAGCGACCCGGCCAGGGCCGCGGCGTTCCGGTTCCATCATATCTCCACCGACGAGGTCTATGGCGACCTGCACGGCGTGGACGAGCTGTTCACCGAGACCACGCCCTATGCGCCGAGCTCGCCCTATTCGGCCAGCAAGGCCAGCTCCGATCACCTAGTCCGTGCCTGGCACCGGACCTTCGGCCTGCCGACGGTGGTGACCAACTGCTCCAACAACTACGGGCCGTTCCACTTCCCGGAGAAGCTGATCCCGCTGACGATCCTCAATGCGCTGGCGGGGCAGACGCTGCCGGTCTACGGCGACGGCCGGCAGATCAGGGACTGGCTGTTCGTCGAGGATCACGCGCGGGCGCTGGTGCAGGTCGCCAGCGAAGGGGCGATCGGCGAAACCTACAACATCGGCGGCCACAACGAGAAGCAGAACATCCAGGTCGTCGAGACGATCTGCGAGCTGCTCGAGGAGCTCGCCCCCAGCAAGCCGGAGGGAGTCGCCCGCTATCGTGACCTGATCACCTTCGTGGTCGACCGACCGGGACACGACCAGCGCTATGCCATCGACGCTTCCAAGATCCAGCGGGAACTGGGCTGGACCCCCCGCGAGACCTTCGAGAGCGGCATGCGCAAGACCGTGCAGTGGTTTCTCGACAACGACACCTGGTGGCGTCGGGTCCAGAACGGCAGCTATCAGGGCGAGCGACTGGGAGCGACCGCATGAATACGCTGGTTCTGGGCGGCAACGGCCAGGTCGGCTTCGAGTTGCAGCGCGCGCTGTCGCCGCTTGGCGAGTGCGTCTCGCCGGGGCGCCGATCCCTCGATCTGCTGGATGCCGATGCCGTCGCCCGCCTGCTCGACGAGAGCCGACCGGACCTGATCGCCAATGCCGCTGCCTGGACCGCGGTCGACGCCGCGGAGACGGCGCGTGGGGAAGCGTTCCGGCTCAACGCCGAGCTGCCGGCCCAGCTGGCCGAGTACTGCGCCGCGCGCTCGGCGAGGCTCGTTCACTACTCCTCGGACTACGTCTATCCCGGCGGCGGCGACACCGCCTGGCGGGAGTCCAGCGGGACCGGCCCGCTCTCGGCCTACGGAGAGAGCAAGCTGGCCGGCGACGAGGCGGTGCTGGGCAGCGGTGCGGATGCGCTGATCTTCCGTACCAGTTGGGTCTATAGCGCTCGCGGCAACAATTTCATGAAGACCATGCTGCGCCTGGCCCGGGAGCGCGACGCCCTGAGTGTCGTCGGCGACCAGATCGGTGCGCCGACGCCGGCCCGGCTGATTGCCGACATGACCCTGCTGGCCGTGAAACGGCAAGTCGAGGGGCGCCTGGCACCCGGTGTCTACCACCTCGCGCCGCGAGGCGAGACCAGCTGGCACGGTTTCGCCCAGGCGATATTCCGACACGCGTCCGCGCTCGGGGAGTCGCTGCGGGTGGGGCCGGACGGGGTGGCGTCGATCCCGACCGCGGACTATCCCACGCCCGCCCGCCGTCCGCTCAATTCACGCCTCTCGCTGGAGAAAGTCGAGCATGCGCTCGGCGTCACGCTGCCGGATTGGGAATCCCAGCTGCGGCTGACGCTGGCGGAGCTGCTCGAGGCGGCATAGCACGACTGCTCACGGCGCGGATGCGCCTTCTCGTAGAAGCGAGCCGCGGGGAAAGGCCGCTTTTATACCGTTATCCTGAATGTCTGACTCGATCTTGGCATCGAAAAGGAGCTTCACATGGCACGTAAAGGCATCATCCTGGCCGGCGGTTCCGGCACCCGGCTGCATCCGATCACCCAGGGCATCTCCAAGCAGCTGCTGCCGGTGTACGACAAGCCGATGATCTACTACCCGATCTCGGTGCTGATGCTGGCAGGGATCCGCGAGATATTGATCATCTCGACGCCTTCCGACCTGCCGCAGTATCAATATCTGCTGGGCGACGGCGCGCAGTTCGGGGTGCGGTTCGAATACGCCGAACAGCCTTCACCGGATGGTCTGGCCC